>NZ_JALJES010000039.1:0-4593 GCF_023242525.1 Pseudomonas sp. MWU12-2319 | reverse complement strand
TGCCGACATCGAAAGCATCGATCCTCGTATTGCCGACCGGGCTTTATCTCACTACAACCTCGGTCCGAAGGCAGGTACCAAACCAGCGCCTGTTACCGTGTTGCATGATCATCTGAATGAGCCCGGGAGCCAGGAAGACGCTCTGACCAACGTCTACTCGATTCTGCAATCCGCGGCGGCCACGGCCTATGAGCACGCCGACAACCAGACCGGTTCGAACCGCAAGGTGGCGATGGGAGTGGTGCATCTCATTGAGTTGGCACAGCTAAAGATGGACTCGGTGCTGGATGAGCAGGCGGTCAGCGTCAGCGGCTGACCACGTTCTGCGGAGAGCGGAAAGCCTGGCTTTCCGCTCATTCGGGTCTGAAGTTCAACAGCCGTGTCAGCCCCCCCCCCTCAGTCGATTGCCTGCTCCTGCTCGCACCGAGACCAAAACCACTCCATGCAGTGTCCGAGCCTGTTGAACCACAACACCTTCCAAACTTCGGCATTCCGATACGCTTAATCCGTAGGGAGGAGACTACGCTGGAGCAGTAAACCCTACGCTCCAGCGTAGGTAAAACTTAAGCTGGCGAGGGTGCATCTAGCAAATACCCATCCAACTCTTCAATGACGCTCACCGACAACGCCATCTGCGCACTGATGCGCGTATCCAGCGCCCCGATCATCTGCCTGTCCCGCTCAGCCCGCACGACGCCAAACAGGTCGATCTTGTCGAGCAGATAGCAGACAAAGGTCATGCTCAACGCCGTCGCCGCTCCCACCAGCACCGCCGTCAGTACACCGGCGATAGGGGCGAACAGGGGCACGCTGAGAATCAGCTTTTCGGCAGCTTCTTCCAGGGCCACGCCGCCGACCACCACTCCGCCTGCAGCCAGCAGCTTCAGCGCCTCGTGTGCCGCCTGGGCGAAGCTCATGTTCTTGGGTGGGAAAAGGAAGGTCTTGAGTGCCTTGAGTAGTGAGAAGATCCCCTCGCGAATCATCCGTACGGCGCGCTTGCCGGTGGTGACGAACAGGTTGATCAACACGGTCACCGCATTGGAGATGAAACCGGAGATGAAACCACCGCTAAAGCTGTCGAGCATCTGCTCCCACTTGCCTGCAACCTTGACGCCGACACGCTTCAGGCGTTCGCCAAGTTCGGCCAGGATGGTCTCGCTCTGGCGGCCATTTCGGTAGAGGTCTTTGATCTCGTCCAGGGAGCTGCTGAACAGCTCTACCATCAGCATGCCAAAGGCCTGCTGGGCACCCATCTTCAAGCCTTCGGTCATGCCCGTCTGGGCGGCGTGAGTGGTGTAGAAGGCGGCTTTTTCCGAGGTGCTGGGGCCGTGGCGGTCGGCGGCGGTCTGGCCGCGTTTCACTGCCGCCTCGAGTCGGTCACGATTGATGTCGTGGTGTTCTTCGTTGGTGACTGTGCGACCGTTGGATTTCTTATCCACCCACTCCAGTTTCTCTTCATCGCTCATCGATTGGTTGATGCTGCGCTGGGTGGAGATCAGGTTTTCGGTATCAGTCCCGAAGTCGGCGCGCTGGGTCTTCGACTGCATGAACCCGCCGTTCTTGTGGTAGGACTTCAGCGGTACGATGTGGTCGGGGCTGGTGTGCTTACCCATGACGGTTTCGCCGGTGTAGCCATCAGTGAGCTGGCCCTTGCTGTCCAACTGGCCTTTGGTGAACGTGGCACCCACCGAATTCTCGTGGTCGCCGGCAAACTTCTTACGTTGGCTGTTCAATCCTCTGTCGTAGTCATCGCGGTTGTATCGTTCATCGGTGTTGGCATAGATACCTTGCTGGGCATTGTGAATAGTCGTCACATTGCCCCCTTGTTTGTCATACACCGCAAGGACCTTACCCAGTCCCAGGGGGCCGGCAATTGCTGCGACGATATCGCGTTGTGCCTTGGCCAGCAGGTCGTTCACCCGCGCCTGGTCGAACTCCTTCTCAAGTTCGTCCAGCAGCACGCGAGCCTCCTGCGGGGCAGCCTGGAGGGTGACGCTCAGCGAGGCATGGTAGTCCAGACTGGCGAGGCGCGTGGTGTCGGCTTGGCTGGCCAGCAGGGCCGCCACGTCCTCAGGGTTGGCTGCGGCATGAATCAGCGGGCGGTTGGCCAGTTGTGCGCGCAGGGCTTGTTGCTTTCGGAACTGTTCGAGTTTGCTCATCGGGCGCTTTCCTTACGCGGCTTTTAGGCTGTTCCAGGCTTGCATGAAGGCTGCTTCCTGCGGGTGAACGCTTGCTTTGCTGAGTACCAACAGTTTGATGATCTCGTCGAAGATGGACATGTCCATGCCCGACTCTTTTGCCAAAATGAAGGCTTCCTTGATGGTGGGTGGCTGCTGGTAAAGCGATTCGATCTTGGCCTTTACAATGTCCGGAATGGCGCCTGCGGCGACACCTGTGATGAACTGCTCGATACCTTCCCGATCCTCCTCGCTGATCCCGCCTTTGCAGTTGGCGGTCGCCACCGCAACCGCATTCAGCGCCATGATGGCATTGAAATGCTTGCCAGCAAGCTTGAGGCTTTGCATGGCCTTCTCGAGTTCCTGGTTCAGCTTTGTGATCTCGGCCAGATGCTCGGCCTTGGCTTGCTTGCGACCAGCCTCGACGCCAGCCTTGTGCGCCTCTTCATCGCCGTCGAGATTTGCAGCGACCACGGCGCCGGCAACACCCGCGCCCACCGCAACGGCAATTGTGCCGGCTCCGGCTAGCGAGCCGAGCAACGTTGCGCCACCGACTAGTGAGCCACCACCGGTGAAGGGCGCCGCGGCAACTGCGCCGACCCCGATCGCGGCGCCGCCGAGCACTTTCCAGTAGTCGATTTCCTTTTCGCCCGAGGCCACGTCCTCGACATAGTTGCGGGTAGCGTCAAAGCCATCGGAAACCGCATCACCTAAGGTTTCGGCGGCATCGGAGAGGGTTTCGACGGTAGAATTATAAGCGCTTGAAGCCGTTTCTGAGACTGACTCGGCTACGGTGCTGACGGTGTCGACGGTGGCATCGTAGGCATCGGATACCGTCTCGGCGACTTTGTCGGCAACCTCGCTGACGGTTTCCTTGGCCGAGTCGTAGGCCCTGGACAAGGCGTCGCCGATGGACGAGAAGATGAAGGTACTGCCCAGCGCGCCGCGGGTCATCAGGGCACTATGGTGACTGATCAGGTTTGCACCGAAGCCTTCTGTGGATTGCAGGAAAATATGTCGATACACGAGCGGGCCATCCATGGTGGACAAAAGTGCCTGAGATTCTCCATGGGGATAGAGCGATGTCAATATGCCTTTATAGGCTTTTCGAATGGCTCCCCGCTATATGAGGCTTCGGCAGCTGCAGCTCGTAGCCTCAACCCCTACTCATAAAGCCAAGGCTTCACGCTCCTTGAGCTGCTCGAGTCGTAGCAAAAGAGCGGCTATGAATTCCTCCCCATGATTGAAAGTTTTGGATACGGTAGGGGCGGAACACCGTTACTGATCCTGCACCATGTCGAAGGATGCGACTTGCGCGGTAAGCGTCCGGGCATCCCGTGTTGCGTAACTTAAGTCGGTTGCCAACGATGTGGCAGCAACTCCTCGATTTCACTCGCCCGCTGCGTTGGCAGGCGAGTGAGGACATCTTTCAAATAGCCATACGCATCATGTCCATTGAGCTTGGCTGACTGGATCAAACTCATCAGCGCCGCCGCACGTTTTCCACTGCGCAACGAGCCGGCAAGGCGTGTTCGCTGTTCGCTTACTTGGGAATGGCCTAAAGGTTTGCTTGAGTCACAATGATAGTGGATAGCGAATCCCTGATTGGTGTGACTACTCTGCTGGTCTAGTTCGCCAGGGTCCGGGCGCAGCGGTCAGGCGGTTCAGGAAGGCGGATATGGAAGTCCACTTTGCACGACTGGGAAAATACTGGCTCATCGTAGACTTCAATACGATCTCGACCGGCTGTACGCGAGGTTTCGGTGGTTCAGAGTGTTTGCTTCTGGCCGCCACTGTTCAGAAACTGATTTCCAGAGCAGACAGCCCGTACGTCTCCAGGTAGCCACCTCCTACCAACGGTTTCATTCATCAGCGGTGATCAACCACATGGCCAGCGGTGCTCACGGTCTCTCACTGGAGCCGGCAATTTCAGCGACCAGCAAGAGTTCTCTCTTTCCCTTGAGTGAAATTTCCTAGAAAATCCTGACCGCTTGCGCCTGCCCATATCGCTGGTTATCTTCGATCCGTCACTGCACATCAGTGACAGGGTTTGGTAGCCCTCGGTGTAACTAGGCGCAAAGCGCCACCTTGAGCAAGGCGCTTTTTTTCGGCCTCAGCTTTTATGGTGGTCGTGCGCAGGGCGTCCGCGGACGCGCCGGGTTCCTAGTGCACCGGTCTACCAACCTGCGTACGGCCGCCACCCTTCAATCGTTTGGTAGCGATGGTGACGGCTTCAATACATGCACTTGGAGTACCTCGTACTATGTTCAAGCCCACCCCCAATCCGCCTGCAACCTCAAACATCGAAAGCATCGACCCTCGTATCGCCGACCGTGCTTTGTCTCACTACAACCTCGGTCCGAAGGCAGGTACCAAACCAGCGCCTGTTACCGTGTTGCATGATCATCTGCATGAA
>NZ_JALJES010000038.1:0-5521 GCF_023242525.1 Pseudomonas sp. MWU12-2319 | reverse complement strand
ACGGGTTACCTAAGGGTATAGCCTCAGCTATTCTTGAAGTTTTAAAAATGGAGGTGTTGAAGCGAGGGGTTTCGGTAGGCGGGAGTTTTGAAGTTTGTTATGGCGCTTACGGAGAAGTCTCGTCAAATCAGCAGGTTTTTAAGTTGCTTGCAAGAAATGTCTTAGAGTTTTTTTTGTTGAAAGCATTGATGGTGAAATAACCTCTAAAATGTTTGAGGGGTAGCTAGTCAGTGCCTAAAGGCGGGTTTGTTTTTTGTGTTTGAGTAAGGCGCTAGTCTTGTCTGCAGTATCTGAAAATAAATCCGTCCCCTATGCTATGCATTTGATATACCGAAATGGATGGATGATTTCATTCGAGAAAATGCAATTTCTCAGGATTTCTATCGAAGCAATCCTTTGAATCAGGGTGGATTGGCTCCGAAGATCGTTGATACAACAACGCCGGGCCGGTCTTACGAGCTACCCCCTCCTTGGGGAGAGTGGTTGCAGGAAAATGCAATTCCAGGGTCTGGTAAGGTGAAATAATGAAAAAGCTCGAAGAGATTTTAGGGACGGCTACTCCTGAATTGCTTGATCCGCAATATGTGGTGGCTGTTGCTCGCCATAGAGGAGTTGTTCACTGGCTATTATTAGAACCTGAAAATTTAGTGCTTGATTGGAGAAAACGGCGCGATGAATTTGTCTCGGCAGGCCATCAGTTCCCTGATTTGAACGTGGTAGCTGCCCAAAGGGCCGGCATCGTGGTGCTTGATCAAGATACAGCTGACGATTTTTTACGTGCACCGGAGGCTCATAAGTTGAGCCCTGAATTTTTACAGCTGGCACTCTTGGAGCGCTTCCAAAATGCGCAATCGTGGTGGGATGTGGGCTTTTTGTTTCCAATTGCGTTCATTGATTTTGATAGCCGACGTTTTGCTGGTTTTTATCAGAGTGGCCCGAGACTAGAGCGTTATGTTCCTGACGGGTGGGAAGGTGAGTTTGTGGACTTTGCCAATACGTATCCGGCAGATGTGTTTCCAGCATCAGATAAATTCTGGATTGTGGATGGCCACGATTTGTTGCATGAGTTGAACGAGCGAGGTCGTGCCCTCGAAGCCAGTCGTATCAAGGCAGATGACTAAAACCAAGTTCCTTACAAGTCTCATCCGGTTCTACGGGTAGCAGAACCGTGCGGATAAAAACTATCCTGATACCGGGGGGGTAATTAGTTTTGTGTAAACGGTCATTTGGCTGGGGCTGCCTACCCCAAGGAAATTCAATGACCGAGCCCTCCCATAGTGTGTCAAATGAGTCAAGTCTGATATTGAACTGGTGAAGCAAAAACCGTTTGCGGAAAGGTCATGCACGACGGAAAATCGAATCCTGCGGCTCAGCAATATCACTTGTAGTGCTCTGAGCTGTATTCTATTTCCTGTGGGAGTTTACTTTGTGCGGTAGCGAACTCGCCGTCTTGAATTAGTTTGTAGATTGAGTGAGCCAAGGGGGTTACATCAGTAATGCGTTGTATCCATTGGTTTACATATAGTTGTACGGCTTCTTTGCTAAGGCCGATCTGAATAGCTCTATATTCCAGCGGGCGCAAGAGCAAATCTCTTTCCGGATCCCACTGAACACGTACAGGTGATGCATTTTTTTTGGCTTCCCATTCTGCCATATCGATAGATTCATCAGCATGACTCAAGCAGCTGTGCGCTAATGCCCATTCAAAGCCTTCCCTTGTGATATCTATTGCCAGGATACGCTTCTGTCCGGCATCTTTAAAACCCCATCCAGCGCGATACATCATCCACAAAAAGGAAGGTTTAATCCAAGTCATTCGGTCCATCTTGAACGGCGGGGATGCGAATTTTCCCTGTGCCAGTGCAGCGTCTGCGATGGCATCGGAATAGTCTTGATAGACGCGAATGGTTGTCGCATCGTAGACGGCCCTGATTTGACGATGAGGTATTTCAGAAAATTTCTTGTTCATCTTTTTATTTTGCACTCGTCGGGGAAAAACTGAAAGGATGGAGTGGCACTTACTTAGGCAATGTGCCGTCGAAGATCATGTGTCGTCAGTCAAGATGATCTTCGACGGAGCGAGAAGCATCGCTTCCCGTTCAATTGCTGAGTCCTATCAACTGCCGATGTTGACGATCTGCCCATTCAGCACCGGGTCCATTTTCAGCTGCGCCAGCTCAATCAAGTGCACCACACCCATCGCTACCTTGCGGTTCGAACCGGTTTGGTTGTCGGCGTTTTCATAGGCGGTTGCTGCAGCGGATTGCAGAATCGAGTAGACGTTCGTCGAAAATAAATCCGTCCCCCTATGCTTGTCAGGCAGCTGGAGAGGCCTTTGAGGCGCAAACGATGGACAAGCTTCAGGAAACTCAAGCTGGTATTGTTCAGCAGGTGACCGTTAAAATCCAAAGTGGTACCAGGACTAGAATCGATTTAATAGGTAGAGATGCGGATGGAAGTATTATTTGTACAGAGTGCAAAGCATCAGCGACGGCACCTTTAACCCCAAATCAAAAAATAGCATTTCCTGAAATTCAAGAATCAGGAGCAGTTGTTGTAGGTAAAGGGAAGCCTGGGTTTCCAGGGGGTACTCAGATTCCGCCTACGACGGTGAATGTGGTTAGGCCTTAAAGGAGGTTGTATGACAGTCGAACAAATTGGTGTTATTGATGCTATTGGCGTTGATAAAGAGACAGGGGAGCTTGTTTTGACGATTGCTGATCACTTGGAGTGGGATGATGAGCATTTACTCTTGCTCCAAGAAAAACTTAATCTGTATATTGGTTTTTTTGAGAGTGGGGAATTGTTGGAAGTATACCCCGACTCGAAAGGTCGTCAGGTATCTATAATTTTAATGTGTAAGTATCTTCCTGATGCAAGGGCGAAGAGTTTTTTAAATAAAGTTGGCTCTATTGTGGAACAGGCGGGAGCAAAATTTACTTTTAAAGCTTCTAATATGAGTTAGTGGTGAATAACACTTGCCTAGGCGATGTACCTCGAAAATCCGTTGAGGGAGCCGCGGCGTTCGCGGCTAAACGAAGGAGTAACAGCCGTACGCAGGTCAGTCGACTGGTGATCAGGAAACCCGGCGCACCGAAGTGCCCTGCGCACGCGACCACCATAAAACGGAGGCCGAAAAAAAGTGCCTCGTAGAAGGTGGCGCTGTGCTCCTGATCAAACTGGCGGGCAACTAATACCCGGTCACTGAATTGGCAGTGACGGAATGAAACCTAGCCGCGAGATCAGGCGCAAACAAGCGGCCAGGATTTTCTAGTAAATTTCACTCAAGGGAAAGAGAGTTGTCTTGCTGGGCACGAAAGCGCCAGACAACATCGCCACAGACGTCAAGCGTACTCTACGTTACAATTCGCCCCTGGCAATCATCAAGGACGATGCAGCCTGAGCGGTATCGCTCATTGCCTCTTTCGTCCCGCTGAGCGCCCCACCTCAAGCTGAAATGAACAGGGAAGCTCATGAAACCGCTTTACCTAAGCTCGCTCTTGCTACTGATTGCGGGTTGCTCGCAGATTCCGCAATACGTTCCTCCCGTCAATGCCCCCCAAGCCCAAATCCGCAGTGAGCTGGACGCGATGAGCAATCGTCGCAATGGCCTGAGCCTGACCGACGCGCCGACCATGGCCTGCAAGTACGGCAGGTCGGTGACAGTGAAACCTGGTCGTGAGCTGTTCTCGGTCAGCGGTGGGACATCGAGCCCCGAAGGTTTTCGCACCATTGAAGCGACAAAACCCATCCATTTGGTACTGCTAGGATGGGCCAGCGGTAACCGCGCCTGCCGGGTCGATTTTGTCAGTGAGTTCATTCCGGGAGCCCGCTATGTGATCAAGGGGGGGCATCGCAGATGGCCCGAATAATTTCGGCACCTGCCAGGTCAGCATCTTTGATCAGGATTCCGGTGTTCGACTCCCTCTGAGCAACCAGGAATTGCCGAAGGCCGACGGCTGCACCCTGGATCAGTGGTTACCGCCGGTGCTTTGATTGCTCTGGTGACACTTTGGCAATCGATCTAAAAGGGAGCGGATTTATTTTTTTTGGTGAGTAAAACGGTGGTCCTGTCAGGTGTATCAAAAATGAATCCGTCCCCTTTGCGTAAGATATTAATGGACATATATATTAGAAATGAAGCGACCAATTTTTTACTGTAAGTCATGGTTTCGAGCAAAAAAACGACCAACGGATGTTTGGGCAGAAGAGCAAGCTAGATCTGCTCATATAAACAAGAAGCAATATACGGCTCTTGTAGACTCTGCTGATCGGCCTTATTGCTTCCTTGATGTTACGGAACAGGTGGTTGGTGTTGGATTTCTTGATGAAAATTTACGTGAGTCGTTGACGTATGCTTTTCAGAGAATTGAAAATGGGAAGCTGTTTTTAACGATGGCGACTCATCGTGAATTTGAAGGTGAGACGGACAAGATCGCTAGTGGTATTTCTTATGTTTTTAAACAAGATGGCACGGTTCAGATGAGGCGCGAATTCTTCAGTCCTCATCGTCTTGAGGTTTCGACAACATCGACTGATGTTAGTGCGAATTACTCTGTGGTGCCGGAGTTTGGTGAGTATGATGATTTTATTAAAATAGAGAGAGGTTAGAGTAACTAGTAAGGGGGTTTTAATGGTGCTTATTTAATTGATGTGCCGTCGAAGCCTATGCGTTGTCAGCGACTAAAAGGGGGCGGATTTGAATGGCGCTTACTTAACCTTCTTCGGATGTCCATTTTTCCTGACCTCGGCCCTTGCTGATCGACGTGTTTTCATCAGCATGGGGTAAGGCTTGGGTCTTCGTTTTATAGCGCGAGGCTCAATCCTGCCTAGACGCTTTCCGACACGCTTTTGGGCAATCAGCTCGAGCAGATCCAGCACCCGGTCATCTTGTTCTTGAACCCCGTAGTGCCTCCACGCAAGGCACAGCTGAAGGCTATGTTTGAAGCTCAGTTCGCGAGGCAGGCAGTCGGCTAACAGGGCCGTATACGGAGTGCTCTAAAGTCTCTTGGTTCTAATAAGATCATGGAGTATGCTTCTTATCGTGTGATGTCTGATGGCGCATTTGTTCATAGGAGCTTAGAACACGTGTCGGCTGCTTACTATTCCGCTCACCTGAGTTTATTGATGATGAGTTGCCTTGCGCAATTCTATGGAAGTCCTCTAGTCCTCAAGTGGTCTAAGCAGTTAGTTGATTTTTATACTGGTAACTGCGGTGCATATACTATGCGCCCAATATCATAGATTGGTGATACGCATGTTTAGGCCAGTTGATCCTATGCAGGGCTAAGGGGTAGAAACTTTCTATGCGCCATGTTCAAGGGGCGCCGCTTACTGTGCTATTACCTGGCGTGAGGCATTTGGATACGCACATGCCTGGAGGGTTTAGATAAGTGTAAAAGGGGACGGATTTATTTTTAATTTTATGAGTAAGGTACTGCTCCTGCTAGGCGCGTCGAAAATAGATCCGTCTCCTATGCTTCTATGGTTCTTGGAGTATAAAATGAAAGCGTATTTTAAG
>NZ_JALJES010000037.1:0-12100 GCF_023242525.1 Pseudomonas sp. MWU12-2319 | reverse complement strand
GATGAGCGCTCTATGCGCCTGGAAGTTACTCGGGCTACCAAACCCGATCACTGATGAGCAGTGACGAGTCGAAGCCTAGCCGCGAGATCAGGCGCAAACAAGCGGTCAGGATTTTCTAGGAAATTTCACTCAAGGGAAAGAGAGAACTCTTGCCGGGCGCTGAAATTGCCGGCTCCAGTGAGAGACCGTGAGCACCACTGACCCTGTGTTCGATCCTGGTGGTTGAAAGGTACCGTTGATGGCCGGCGGCTTTCGAGCCAAGGTGGGCGTTGGCAGTCATGAGGAGGATGCAGAAAATTCAAACGCAGCCATTACAAAGGCGCGTTCCAATTGAAGCCACACACCTCCTGTCTGTCGAAATCATTGCGCTAGAACACATCATGATCGATCTATTCATCGCTCATCTGGAGTTCCCGGGCCCTCTGGACATCCGAAGATGTTTGGCTAATCCGCGATAATCCGGCTCTCGTCATAACCCATCCGGCCACCGCCATGCTGAATGAGCAGGTTTAGGCCTTTGCCCTGTACTGAAGCTTCGACGTTCATATAGATCGGCGTCATTAACAAACCGGCCATGTCATCGACGTCCAGGGTCCGTACCAGCCTCCCAGACTTGATCTCGACCTCCTTGATCGTCTTCATCGTGATGAAGGGCACTTGGTACGTTTCTGCAGGGGCCTGAATGCCGTAGACGCCCAGGAACATTCGATCCTTGGTATGGGACCACATCGGGATTTCGACGCTGCCTTCCAGCAACTGTTTGCTCTCGTCGGTATTATCCAGGTGTCCCACCTGTTGCAGGTTGATCGGCAAGGTCCGCTTCCCGTCGTTCCAGGTACCGCTCGCGCCTTGGTCAGTCACCGTCAGTGTAATGGGGCATTTTTTGCCAGGCTCTTCGCAAAGCGCCAGCTGGTTTTCAGCCTGTTGCTCACCATGCAGGGCAATCGGGATGCGGTGCTCATCATAGTAATAACTGCCATCGACCTTCCCGGGCTTACCTTGCTGCAACCACACATATGTCTGCAGCGACATATGCACCGAATGACTGCCCAGGGTGCCGGTGTAGTTGCGGACCTCGTACCATCCAGCCCAGCTTGGCAATGGCAGACAGGTCAGAAGGAGGAGCGACAGTGAGGTGATTTTTTTCATGGGGGGCATTCAGTCCGAGTGTCCA
This sequence comes from Pseudomonas sp. MWU12-2319, assembly GCF_023242525.1. Lineage (NCBI taxonomy): Bacteria > Pseudomonadati > Pseudomonadota > Gammaproteobacteria > Pseudomonadales > Pseudomonadaceae > Pseudomonas > Pseudomonas sp. MWU12-2319. The sequence goes on along the minus strand of NZ_JALJES010000037.1, from coordinate 10,926 downwards.
TACGAGGCGCCGGTAGTTTAACCCGATCGCTGGTGGCTGTTTCGATTAGGCGCGGAGGATGCTGAAGCAGATATCGCCGTCACCCTCTCAGTGACGGAATCGCATTCATGTTAAAGTGCCATCTTTCTGTCGATTAAGTACGCCCGCATGGATGCCTCGTTTCACCGCTTCAGCTGTTTTCCTTTGCTCACCCTCACCCTGGCGCTTTCAGGATGCCAAGCCCTAGGAGTCGCATCGTCCTCACTGCCGGTAACCCCGTCAGGGCTAGAGGTGTTCAACGCTCTTCTGAACGAGACCCCAGAGCCGAGCTCAATCGTGCGAGAAGGGGATCGGGTCAGTTATTTCGTGCGCACCCCTCCGGGACGGGAGCACCGCTATCTGGCGAGCTTCGATACTGATTGCAGTAAACCTACTGTAGAAATGGCATTTCGTACTGCCAGGGGCATGGCGCCGTTCTCTGATGGTCCAAGCGTGCCCCCCGAGGAGTTGGGACAACTTCCTGCAGAACAAAAAAAGCAGTACCTGCAGAGCACGCAATTCAAACAAGTCTGTGCTCAGACAGCACCACCCGACTGGCGCGCTGTCGCAACACCTGACCATCAGGACTGGCAACTGATCGATCGCGCCGGCCTGAAGGTAAAGGGCGATGAGGTCACCTTCTGGAGCGCCCGAGTCCCGGTCAGCGAGATGCTGACGCCCGACAAAGAAGCCTTGTATAGCCAGTCACGCCATCGGTGGACGGCCAACTGTTCACTGCAACAGCTCACCCCCTTGAGTGCCTTCTACCTCGACCCGCGAAGCGACGTCATTGGTGGACAGATACTGGCAAAACCTGTCGCCAAGGGCCTGAGCAGTCTGGACGCCGATGAGCGCCAACTGCTTCAGTTGGCATGCGGAAAACCGCAGTCGCTGGACCAGTGCGCGCATTATGAGGGGCGTGAGCAATCACCCTTTAAATTGCCTGAACCGGTGATCGCGCCTTCTATCGTGAAGGCCATTGAGGCATTGAATATGCCCAGGCCGGAGAAGGGCATCCAGCATCTGCAACTGGTGTTCAACGACTTGACTGAGGCAAACCGACCAGGGCTATATGGCTTGGGACGTTTGGGGAGCGATACAAGCTACCCGTCGAGCGAGGCGGGCGCGCTGTTGGTCGAGCGCGGCCAAGGCTCGCTGAACCAGGAGGTTAAAGTCAGTTTCCGAGGTCTGATTACCCTGGGCAAAAGTCACTCCAACACTTCTGCCAGTGGGCTCTCTGTCAAAGAGCGTTCACCTGCCACTGACCTCAAATTCGAGGGTGATTGGGCGACGATGCCGGTCGGGGCGCAACTGCGATATACCCTGGAAATACCGTTCGTCTTCGACGAAGAACTTAAGATACCCAAGGACTACGGCTTCACGTGCAACGTTGAATCACAGCGTCCTGCCAGCGCCTATTACCCGAGCCTGACGGGCAACGCCAAGGTACTCAATTGCACCGGCCGGGACTACGACTGGGGGCAAGGCGTTGCGACTTACACCTATCTGGAGGCGTATGGACTGTTTGTGCCAGTCGAGTATGTCGCGAGCAGCCCGTCCAAGTGGTACGGAAAGTGGACGATCAAGGCGGTGGAGTAAAACCACCTGGAGCGGGAAGCCTGGCTTCCCGTTCCCGCTCTACATGGAACGCCATCAGCGACTTGGAAGCTCAGGCACGAAATGGACCCTTCAACATCACGCCGAGAGCTTCTCATGGTGTCTACCCGCTACTGGATCAACGCAGCGTTTTTTCTTCTGGTCAGTTCACTCTGCTTGGGCGGTAGTGCAATCGTGCAAGCTGACGACACTGTGACTACCCTCAAGCAGGGCCAAGTCTTCACTGATATGAAAGCGCTTGAGGTATTCCTGGCCCCTGACGGTGGTTCGGTGAGTGGAAGCACCACCGGCGAGCTGGCGGGAATAGGTGAAGTGCAGGCCATCAGCATCAGTCACACGGAGCCTTTGATGAGCCTTCAAATAGCCTTGCTGGCCCACGACGCCAATGGCTCCCTGCGGGTCATCGCTCAGACCATGGCCGTCGCAAGTGGCTACATTGAGGCCGCCATCCGTATTGAGCGGGGCAGCCTGTTCATCGATCTGGATGCGATAAAGGGCGCCTGGGGAGGCTACCAGTTCAAGCAGCAAGCGGATGGGAGGCTTCGCCTTATTGGTATCAAGCTCCACCGCGCGAGTGACAGCGGCGAGCCGGATCATGATCTCGTCGCGGTGGTCGACACGGACTTCAATCTGGTCACGGGCAAGATGCTGTTCAAGCGAGAAGGGGACCCGCGCCCGCTCAAGGCCCAAGTCCATGGTCCCGCCTGTTACCTCGAGGATTTCGATTTCGACTTCTATGCCTGCTCGGCGACCATGAAGACCTCTGATGGAGTCGCTGCAGAAGATTTGATGAATACGCCGTGAGAACGTTTGCCCGCGTAGTGATTGGATTTCTTTGCTCAGTGCCTTTTGACCACTGATTTGCTCCGCTTAACAGGAAGGTTCAGACATGCTGCATGCGGTTACGAAAAATAAATCTCGGTTGTATGAGCGATACCTCGGGCATCGAGAGATCGGCGAAAAAAGGGTTTCTGAGGAAGACGAAATCACCGCTCTGATCATGGGGCCGTTAGCTTTTCTGCCGCCCTATGCAATTGGACTGTTTTGGAAGGCACTGCTCAAAGACGTGCCATCCGAGAGATTTCCCGACGAAGCCGTGACTAATGCCGAGATGACGTTCTGGCCTCGAGAGAAGTGGACTCGAATTGAACCGGACTTGCGCGTTGATCTGTGGTGGGGAGGCAGAAAGCTGACGTTGCTTATCGAGTTCAAATGGCGCGCTCCCCTTAGTGGCTGCGACCAGTTGCATCGGCAATGGAACGAATTTCTTTCGGACGAGGATCGTCAACGAGCGCTTCACCTGTTCATTGCTCCGGACACAAGCGCCGCTATCGCGGCAAAAGAGCGGGACGATATCTGGGATGGCCGGTTAGTCTCGCATTCGTGGTTGGACGTGTTGAACGTCATGCAAAACGGTCTCAGCGACCCTGAACATATCGCTCTCAGTCGCTGGCGGGACGAGGTGATCAGTTGTTTTCAAAAACTGTCGATTCGCCCGCTCCGAGGCTTTGCAAAGATACCGCTTCCCCACAGGCTCCCTGAAGGTGGAGAGGTCTTCTGGAAGGGCTTCAACGGTTTTGTGAAGTTGGCACCTCCTAAATCCTCTCAAAGGATTGTGAGCGTCTCTGAACCTGTCTTTTTCAAATCATAAGGAGTCGATTTTGACTGATATCGGTGAAGCAATTAGCGAGGGGATTTCCTTCATTTCGAGCGTCGGCGCTGAGTGTGGTGCTCTGACTTCGATGGTGAAGCAGGAGTTGAACGGCTTGCTGGGCAACGGCGAGTTTCGTCAACAGGTGAAAGCGGGTGGATCGTGGATTGATAAGTTCGAAAAGGATTCAGGGGGGTGGGTTCAGACTGCTAGCGCTCACTCATTGCCGATCATCATGCAGCGAAAGCGCAGCGTCGGGGCTTACCTATTTTTCCAGATCAGCATAGGGGGCAACGGTATTGAGGCCCAGGCTAATAAGCAGCCGCTTGTGCACATTGGGCTCTGGCCGTTGCCGGTAGATTTCAGCGACTACTGGATGGGGTTTCCGCTGTTCGACTCGGATGAGCCCGAACCGGAGTTGGAGGGCGGGGTAGTGTTCAGGTGGCCCGCCGAGGGAGGGCAATGGGGGGAGTGGACATACAGCCTACGCCTGGCGGAGATCAATACGATTCATGATATCCGTGAAAAGATTGTGGCGCCCGTGAAAGCACTGCTACAGGGTAAGCGACTGCCAGAGGTCTTCCCGCCTAATGTCCGAGGTATCGTCCATTACGTTGCGCTTGAGGAAGAGCGTGGCCAGTACCGTATCCTTCCGCAGGATTGACACCAACAACGACTCGTTTGGAATCGAGGTATGCAAAGTATGGATTGCCCAGGTTGATCTTTCCGGGCTGGCCGGGCCTGAAGAGCAAGCCATTAAGCTTATCGAAGATGCATTGGGAAAACACGAACAGGGCGAGAAGTTGGATTATGACTGAAGTGCGGTCGCGAGCGCATAACAGTTGATGGCGAGGGTGTTGGAGAACAACGACAACAGAGCGTGGTTGATGGGCTGCTCAATCAGCTATCCCGAATAGGGAGGCGCTTGCGGCATTTCACTAGCGGTTTGAAAAAGCGGCTGGTGAGGATACCTACGCCACAATGGTCGCAGTAGAAGCCGTCAACCAGCTGTTTTATCGGGCGTGAGCCCCTGCTGCGGTCGTTCAAAGAGTTGTCAGCGGCGACGCCCTCACGGAAAGAACCCGGCTTCCGTTACTATTCCCTGGGTGCGCGTATCGCACCCAAACCCTTTATGACAGGAAAACATGGATGTATTTGTCTGCGCTCAAGGTCCAGAATTTTCGGCAGTTCGGAGCCGACCGGCAGGGGCTGGTGATTCAGTTCAACAAAGGCGTCACGGCCCTCGTAGGAGAGAACGATGCGGGCAAGTCTTCCGTCATCGATGCGTTGCGACTAGTGCTGCAGACCCGGGACGGTGAGTATGTGCGTTTGCAGCCAGACGACTTTCATATCCCTGAAGATCGCCGTCAGGCTCATCAGATCAAGATCGTAGCGAAGTTCTCTGACCTTTCGACTGCCGAACAGGGTGCGCTATCGGAGTACGTCACATTCGCCGGCCAACAACCCGTTGTGTACATTCACTGGACTGCGCGTCGACTCAACGACGACCAGCTAGCCCGTCGCTGGGTTGATATTGCGGTTCGCAGTGGTCATGACGGGGGAGGGCCAAGCCTGGACGCCAACGTGCGACAGTTGCTGGCAGCAGCCTACCTGCGACCTCTGCGCGATGCTGAGCGTGAGATGTCTCCAGGTCGTGGGTCTCGTTTGTCCCAAGTGCTTAAGAACTTTCCTGACATTAAGAACGGGGCTGATTTTGATGGTACCCAACCTCTTGATGACTTGGATACGGCCACGCTGAGCCTGGCGGGCTTGGCAGAGTATCTGCGGCACTTGGTTAACCTGCACGAGGGGGTGAAGAAAGCTCAGGGCACGATCAATGAAAACTACCTCTCCCACCTGGCGCTGGAAGGAGATGATCTGTACAGCCGAATCAACTTTGCAGAGGGAGGTTCGGAGTCAGCTCGCTTGCGCCAGATCCTCGAACGCCTGGAGCTCGGCTTGCTGGATCAGCAGTCCGGCGATGCGCGTGGGGCCTACGGGCTCGGTTCCAACAACCTGTTGTTCATGGCTTGCGAGTTACTGCTGCTAGGCAGGGAACTTGACGGGCTTCCCTTGCTATTGATCGAGGAGCCTGAGGCGCACTTGCATCCCCAACGGCAGCTGCGGCTGATGGAGTTTCTAGAGGCAGCTGCCAAACCGGTAGAGATCGATCGACAAAGGCCCGTGCAGGTTATCCTGACGACCCACAGTCCCAACCTGAGCTCCAAGATAGCACTGAACAATCTAGTGCTCATGCATCGGCATAAAGCCTATTCGCTCAGTGAGCAGCACACCAAGCTTGATGCCACCGATTACCGATTTCTGGCTCGCTTCCTGGATGTCACGAAGGCCAACCTCTTCTTTGCGCGAGGCGTGGTCATCGTTGAGGGCGATGGAGAGGCAATCTTGCTGCCTGCTCTGGCAAAAATCATGGATAGGGATTTCACCAGGCATGGCGTTTCAGTCGTGAATGTGGGCGGCACTGGCCTAGGTCGATACTCCCGAATTCTGCAAAGGGCTAAGCCGGAGAACGGAACGCTGAATCTCCCCGTCGCTCGGATCGCGGACATGGATGTGATGCCTGACTGTGCTCCGGCGATTTTGGGGTTGGTAGACGATGATGATGATCCCAGGTGGAACGGTAAACATCGTCGCTGGAAGGCTATGAGGCATTTCGGTGATGACGAGGGTAGTCGTAACAAATCCTTGTCGGATCGTCGAGTAAAACTCAAAGCTGATGATGCCCAGAACGTTGAGACGTTCGTCGCTGATCATTGGACGCTTGAATACGACTTAGCATTCGCGGGCCTTGCAAAGCAGCTCCTAGTGGCTGCCAGGCTCGCCGAAAATGATGACGTGCTGAATCAGGAGAAGAAAAAACATGAAGAGGTCATCCGGGAGGCAGAAACGGAGTTTGGACAGCTTTCCCAGTCTAGTGAAACCCTAGCGCATCTTTGTTCACACATTTACAGCCTGTTCACCACCAAGAAGGCGTCCAAAGCCATCACAGCTCAGTATCTGGTCGACGTATTGGATAATGACCTGCAGCGCAAGGTGCTAAGCCGGGAGCAGATAGTGGACAGTTTGCCTGGGTATCTAAAAGAGGCAATCACCTACGCAACCACGCGGCTGGAACTGCTTCAAGAGCCTGCTGGGGACGTGCCATGACCGCGTTTCGAGATCTGGTGTCAGAAATCACCGAGGAAGACATTACCTGGATCGCGGAGCTCATGAAACTGAAAGACCTTGACGCGCCTCGAATGGCGTTTTTGCGATCGCGTGAGACCCTGGATATCTCGGCCTGCCCGGGGAGCGGCAAAACGACGATGGTTGTAGCGAAGCTGGCTATTCTCGCACGCAAGTGGACGAGTAGAACCCAGGGTATCTGTGTCCTCTCCCATACGAACGTTGCTCGTCAAGAGATCGAACAACGGCTTGGGAATACAGAGGTCGGGAGGCGGCTTCTGAGCTACCCGCACTATATTGATACCATCCATGGTTTTGTCAGTCGATTTCTCGCAACGCCATGGCTGCTCTCTGCTGGTTACCGGTTCACGGCCATCGATGACGAGCTCACGCATCGCATGCGCTTCAATTGCATGGCGACAGATGACCGATGGTGGTTGCGAAATTATTTCGCCCGCTGTGAGTTTGATGCAGCAAAGCTCCGGCTTGGAAGTGCTGATTTTTCCAATCCTTTAGTGGAGGCTAAGTTCCCAAGCGGGGCAGATACTCGCAGTTATAAAATAATGGCAGCAGCGATGGGAGAAGCGGCAAAGCGAGGCTATTTTTGCTATGACGAGATCTTCGTTCTGGGCAAGGCCCAACTCGCCGAAAGGCCGGGCGTAGGGGGGGCACTCAGGCACCGTTTCCCTTGCGTGCTCGTTGATGAAATGCAGGACACCTCGGCTCGGCAAAACGAATACCTGAACACGATTTTCCCCCGGGAGGATATTGACCTCTGCGTGACGAGGGTTGGTGATCCCAACCAGGCCATTTTCGATTCTGATGCCGAATCCGTAGGCAGCGATTTTCCAGATGTTGCCAAATCGGCCGACATCGCCAGCAGCTTCCGATTCGACGAGTCGATAGCGTCTCTCGCTGACCCCTTTGCGTTTTATCCCGTCGCGCAAGGCCTTCGAGGTCTGCGCGCAAGGACGGATAATAAAAAGTCATTTCATACGATTTTCGTTTTCCCCGATGGAGACTGCGGTGGGGTGCTTGATGCCTATGGTCGATACGTACTTGAGCACCTTCCTGTCGATGTGCTTCAAAGCGCGACGATTACGGCATTGGGCTTTACGCATCAGGATATCGACCCGACGGATCAAGACCCAGCGCATTACCCGAAAACTGTGGCGCATTACTGGAATAATTACGACCGCAACGCGAGCCGCTCGGGTTACAAGCCCCCGACATTCTTGGAGCGACTGCGTCTGGCCAGGCGTCACCTATCAAAGGGAGAGACTGCACATCAGGCTGTGGAGGAGCTAGCTCGTGCCTTGATCCATCTGGTGAACCTCTCTGATCCACTTATGAGGATCAAAGCTGGAGCACGACAACACGTCCAAATCCAACAGCTTTTTATTGATCCAGACGATCTGGAGCGATATCAGCAACTGGTGGTGGAGGTTTTGTTCAGTTCCGACTTGATCAGCCGGCCTCGTTGGAAGGTATTAGGACGTCGCTTCTCATCTCTTGCGAAGGTGCTTGCGGGTACCAGCGATCTATCCGAAGCCGGTACGGACTACCTAGGCTGGATTGAAGACGTTCAAGAGGTTGTCCAAGACGAAGCCGTAGCGCCCGCCCTGAATACTTTTCGATGTGAGCACGAGCAAAGGATGGTCGACATCAAGCTCGGTTCCATTCATTCGGCCAAGGGCCAAACACATACCGCGACACTGGTGCTTGAAACCTATAGCTACAACCACTTCCTCAACAGTCTGATGCCCTGGATGCTAGGGCAACAGTGCCATGGCGGGCGGTCTGTGAAGATTCGGCAGAGGAAGCGTTTGCTGGCGATGTATGTCGCTATGACGAGGCCGACACACCTACTGTGTTTGGCGATCAGCAGGCGATCACTAGGGGAGGGGGAGGCGTTTGAGCAGAATCGCCAGATGTTGATCGACCAAGGTTGGAACGTTCAGCAGATTGCACCAAGGAGTGCGATCGATCGCCGTGATTCTGTCGTATGAAACTAACTCTGGATTGACGGGGAGTGCTAGAAAACTGGATTGGCACAAGAGTCACATCGAGTCGAGAATTGAAATTTATGATGGCAGACGCCGAATATTCACTGAGTAGGAGCCGCATTCAATTGAAACGCTTGCCGCGAAAACCGCTAAAGTTTGATCCCCTAGAGTTATTCACTGCGATTGCCAGAGATAGTGATTACAAAATTTGGGCCTCCGACGACCATGCTGACTTTCTAGCCAAGGTTGGCGCCTCTCTAAAAGCTGCTGTAGATGATCAACGCCTTCTTCATGGAAAGCGAATTGAGGCTTTATTTGCACATGTTGCGGGTGCGCTCGGACAGTGTGCGATGGTGAAACAGGAGGATAGCGGCGCAATTTTTTCTGCTGGGAAAAACATCCAGGCGCCGGACTATTCCCTCGTTCTTAAAGACGGTTCTAGGTTTATGGTTGAGGTGAAAAACTGCCATCATGGTAACCCCAAGGATAGCTATATTTTTAGGCGTGATTATGTTGAGCGGCTAGAGAACTATGCTGCGCTTCAGGGGGCTACTATAAAGTTTGCTATGTATTTCTCTAGGGTTAACAGGTGGGCATTACTTTCAAGGTCTTCGTTAACCGCGCACAAAAACAAATTTACAATTAACCTCCTGGAAGCATTTGCGAGAAGTGAAATGATAGCGCTTGGTGATCGCATGATCGGAACCACGCCTAATCTTTCAATTGAACTTGTGGCCAGCAAGGATAAGGGCTCTTTTCTTGCCGAGGATGGAGATGCAAATTTCACTGTTGGTGATGTTAGAATATTCTGCGCAGACAACGAAATTCACGACTCCAAAGACAAATCTATTGCATTTTATTTGATTAGATTTGGACGCTGGATGGCAGGGAATCCAGAAGCAAATATGAATGGAGATAGAGTGATCTCTATTAGATACGATTTTTGCCCATGTGGTGAATGGGATAAGGAAGCAGGATTTGCAATCGTGGGGGAATTCAGCTCTATGGTGAGCAGCGCCTACCATGAGCTGACTGTATATGAGCAGAAAGTAGTTGCTCTGGACGCTAAAGTCGATCCCGAGTTGTTTTCGGTCGATATTGAAGACGGTTACTCTGGCAAAAACCTTCCTCTGTGGCAATTTGCTATTCAGCCTAATCCTGACTTCAAGGCTGGTTAGTAATAAATAGGGGGCGCGCGCCCTGCTTTATACCAATGCCTTTACTTTGCGTGCTCCTCTTTTTAATGCCGAGTCACTCTTAGAGCTTAGGTGAGTCGGATTATCATTTATGGTCAAAGGTGCGTAAAAAACATCCGTTATTTTTAAGTCTGCGTTACTATGTGGTAAGTGAGCAGCAAACACGCCTTCCGAACTAAAAAATTAAGGGCGATGGTGTTCGCCTATTTTGATCTGACCCCGAAAAGTTGGACGCCTTCTATGCCCGCCGTGCTTGGGCCCTGTATTCCACAGGGCTCAGCCCCCTTAGTTTCAGCCTGATTCGCGAATGATTGTAGTAGTGTATGTAGTCCTCCAGCCCTACTTCAAGCTCATCAAGACTAATGCATCCTCCTTTTGAGGGGTTAAGGATGCACCATGACTTTCCGGGACTGAATACCTAACCTTTCAGGACCAAGCCGGTGAGGGGAACCTTCCACTGTAAAAAGGATTGTCCGCATTCGAGAATCAGCCAGGCAACGCCATCGTAGGCCTCACAGAATTTATTGAATCCTTCTTGCGCGCCAGGGTTGGTTTTTCCATAAATGGTGTACTGCGGAAATTCGATCCTGATCTCGCGATGATTCTTTTGGTTCTGGACTGAGCCCGTTACTGAAATCGGACTACTGTCCATTACATTTTCTGCAATTGCATTGGTGGCTACGATAAAAGCATCCAGGTTGTCATAGCGCTTAACGATGATCGGGACCAAGCTTGCATCCCGGTTCTCAACGACACCTATACCGATATAGCTGTTGTCCGATTTAGGTACATAGATCTCCAGGCCGTCACATTTGATCTGGTAGGACACCCCATCCACATTACTGATACCGATCGCAAGTGTCCGTTCCCAGCCTATATCGATCAAACCTATTGATTCACCGAGCTTGAGCTCGCGAAGCTCTTCTTTGTAGGCCAGCACCAGAAGTGCATAGCCCAGCCTGTCACCTTTCTCGATCAAGCAGAAGGCCTGGCCGCGCTTGGCGACAGGGTTATCGGGTGTAGCTTGCAGGCAGCGCTCAAACAACTTGAGCGCTGCATCGTAGTCACCGTAAAAACGCTTCAATTCGCCTTTGTGCGAAAGCGCTTGAGGCTGGCCTGGTTTAAGAATCAGGACGCGCTCAACATGTTCGAGTGATCGACTGAAACATCCCAGTTTGAAGAGACAAACAGCCAGATTTAGGTGCGCATCATCAAGGTTAGGGTCAGCTTTGATGGTTTTTTCGAAAAAATC
>NZ_JALJES010000036.1:0-15641 GCF_023242525.1 Pseudomonas sp. MWU12-2319 | reverse complement strand
CACCTATTTTGTGTTCGACGCAAAGCTGTAGGAGCAGGGCTTGCCCGCGAAGCTTTTAGCGGCCTCGCGGGCCTCATCGCCGGCAAGCCAGGCTCCCATAGTCTTCTGTCGTTCACCTATTTTGTGTTCGACGCAAAGCTGTAGGAGCAGGGCTTGCCCGCGAAGCTTTTAGCGGTCTCGCGGACCTCATCGCCGGCAAGCCGGACTCCTACAGGGGCCGTACTCGCCTCACGCTCAGGATCGGGTTACAGCATAGCGTTGTAGGCGAACAATGCCGGCGCCCCGCCGGTGTGCAGGAAGATGATCGGACCGTCCTCGAAACGCTGGCGGCCGATGCCGTCGAGCAGCCCGGCCATGGCCTTGCCGGTGTAGACCGGGTCAAGCAGGATGCCTTCCTGGCTGGCCAGCAGCTTGACCGCCGCCAGCGTCCCGGCGTTCGGCTCGCCATAACGGGGAGCGAAATACTCGTCCCACAACTCGACCTTGAAACTGGCCGGCAGCGGTACACCGAGCAACTCGGCCGTACGTTCAGCCAAACCCTGCACCTTCGGCCGCTGCGCCTCGTCGCTACGGGACACCGTCACACCGACCACCGGCAACCCCGGCAGCGCTTCGCTCAAGGCCAGGCCCAGGCCGCTGTGGGTCCCGGCACTGCCGGAGGCCAGCACCACCGCGGCAAATTCCAGCCCGCTGTCTTCGATCTGCGCCGCCAGCTCGAAGCCGGCCCGCACATAACCCAGCGCGCCCAGGGCATTGGAGCCGCCGATCGGCACCAGATACGGCTTCTTGCCGTTGCTGCGCAGGCGCTCGGCCAGGGCCTGCAACTGCTCGTCGGCATTGTCCAGGTTGTCCACCAACTCGACCCGGGCGTCGAACAGGTCGAGCAACAGGCGATTGCCATTGCCCAGGTAGTTGGCGTCCTCGGTACCGATGGGGTTTTCCAGCAAGGCCACGCAGCCCAACCCGAGACGGGCCGCCAGGGCCGCGGTCTGGCGCACATGGTTGGATTGGATGGCGCCGGCGGTGATCAGCGTGTCAGCGCCGACCGCGAGGGCATCGGCACCCAGGTATTCCAGCTTGCGCAGCTTGTTGCCGCCCAGGGCCAGGGGCGTCAGGTCATCGCGCTTGATGTAGATATCGCGGCCCACCCACGCCGACAGGCGTTCGAGCTTTTCCAGGGGAGTGGCCTGGGCCAGGAGTTCCAGGCGGTTAAAACGGGCAAGCTGTTGTTTGATCATGGGTCCGAGCTGGCTGTAGGAGATGCCTGGACTATAGGCAGCGGCTTTTCCCCAGGCAACTGTCATTCGCTTATGTCGGAAAGTTCTGAGGAAAGCACCATTCGTTCTTAATTACCGTTTGTGTCGGTGCCGTAAAGTGGAAGTCATTAAGGCGACCCGATGGGCCGGTCGTCCTGTCGGAGATTTGATCGTGAGCGAGCGTTCCAGCCATTGGCAACTACAGACCATCGTCGGCCAGTTGCGTAGCGCCCGGGATGAGTGGCGCAGCCGTAATGGCCGGGTCAGCGATGAACAGGGCGGTCGCGAGCTGCCGTCGCGCCAGGCCATGGCCGAGATTCTCGAATCGCTCTGCGGCGCGCTGTTTCCCATGCGCCTGGGGCCGGTGGACCTGCGTGAGGAAAGCGAGGACTTCTACGTCGGCCATACCCTCGATGCCGCCCTCAATGCCTTGCTGGCCCAGGCCCGCCTGGAGTTGCGCTACGTGGCGCGACATGGCGGCGAGTCGGACGCCGAGGTCCAGAGCAAAGCCGTGCAACTGATCCAGGACTTCGCCATGGCCCTGCCGGAGCTGCGCCGGTTGCTCGACACCGATGTCCTCGCGGCCTACCACGGCGACCCGGCGGCGCGCAGCGTCGACGAAGTGTTGCTGTGCTACCCGGGGATTCTTGCGGTAATCCACCATCGCCTGGCCCATCACCTGTACCGCGCCGGGTTGCCGTTGCTGGCGCGGATCAGCTCGGAGATTGCCCACTCGGCCACCGGCATCGACATTCATCCCGGGGCGCAGATCGGCGGCAGTTTCTTTATCGACCATGGGACGGGCGTGGTGATCGGCGAAACCGCGATCATCGGCGAACGGGTGCGCATCTACCAGGCGGTGACCCTGGGCGCCAAGCGCTTCCCGGCGGACGAGGACGGGCAGTTGCAGAAGGGTCATCCGCGTCATCCGATTGTCGAGGACGATGTGGTGATCTATGCCGGGGCGACCATCCTCGGACGGATCACCATCGGCCGCGGCGCCACCATCGGCGGCAATGTCTGGCTGACCCGCAGCGTACCGGCGGGCTGCAACCTGACCCAGGCGAATCTGCAGCAGCATGAGGAAGGGACGCAGCGCTGAGTCCAGGCACAACTTTATCGCCTGTCAGGCCGCCTTCGCTGGCAAGCCAAGCTCCTACAGGTTTTGCGTCGTACCTAGATTTCGCGTACGACAACAAACCTGTAGGAGCTTGGCTTGCCCGCGAAGAGGCCCGAACGATTTCCTCATAACTAGCGTCATACATCCCGCCTAAAGCCCACGTAAGAAAAGCACCACCGAGCCCTGCGATTAGTCCTGAACGCCCTATCCGTGTTTAACTTGACCGTTCGTTCAAGTTAAACCGGCGGTTCGCTGCCCGCTCACAACAGGAGGCTTGCCTTTGCTGAGTCCGAGATGTCCAGCCACGTTTCATATCATTGAGGTGCCCGTTTCATGAGCACTTCCCCACTCCCCACCAGCGGCCTGATCCGCATGAACCCGCCGGTGTTCTACTTCGCCGCGAGCTTCATCCTGCTGTTCGGCCTGGTGGTCATGGCCCTGCCCGAAGCCGCCGGCCAATGGCTGCTGGCGGCGCAGAACTGGGCGGCCAATACGGTCGGCTGGTACTACATGCTGGCGATGACCCTATACCTGGTCTTCGTGGTGGTCACCGCCTTGTCCGGCTACGGCAAGATCAAGCTCGGTGCCGACCACGACGAACCCGAGTTCAGTTACCTGTCCTGGGCCGGCATGCTGTTCGCCGCCGGGATCAGCATCACGCTGTTCTTCTTCTGCGTCTCCGAACCCCTGACCCACCTGCTGCAACCGCCCCAGGGCGAAGCCGGGACCCAGGCCGCCGCGCGCCAGGCCATGCAGATCCTGTTTCTGCACTGGGGCCTGCACGGCTGGGGCGTGTTCGCCTTCGTCGGCATGGCCCTGGCCTATTTCGCCTACCGGCATAACCTGCCGCTGGCCCTGCGCTCGGCGCTCTACCCGCTGATCGGCAAACGCATCAACGGGCCCATCGGTTATGCCGTGGATGGCTTCGGCATTATCGCCACGGTGTTCGGCCTCGGCGCCGACATGGGCTTTGGCGTGTTGCACCTGAACTCGGGCCTGGACTACCTGTTCCACGTGCCCCATACCCAGTGGATCCAGGTCGGGCTGATCACCCTGATGATGGGCGCGGCCATCGCCGTCGCGGTCGCCGGTGTCGACAAGGGCGTGCGGGTGATGTCCGACATCAACATGCTGCTGGCCTGCGCGCTGTTGCTGTTCGTGCTGTTCGCCGGGCCCACCCAGCACCTGCTCAATACCCTGATCCAGAACGTCGGCGACTACCTCGGGGCGCTGCCGACCAAGAGTTTCGATCTCTACGCCTATGACAAACCGAGTGACTGGCTGGGTGGCTGGACGGTGTTCTACTGGGCCTGGTGGATTGCCTGGTCGCCGTTCGTGGGCCTGTTTATCGCGCGGATTTCCCGCGGCCGGACCATTCGCGAATTCGTCTTCGGCGTGCTGCTGATTCCGCTGGGTTTCACCCTGGCGTGGATGTCGATCTTCGGCAACAGCGCCATCGACCAGGTGCTCAACCACGGCATGAGCGCCCTCGGCCAGTCGGCCATCGACGACCCGTCACGGACCCTGTACCTGCTGCTGGAAACCTATCCCTGGAGCAGGACCGTGATTGCGATCACGGTGTTTATCAGTTTCGTGTTCTTCGTCACCTCGGCCGACTCCGGCACCGTAGTGCTCTCGACCTTGTCCGCCCGTGGCGGCAGCGCCGACGAAGACGGGCCGAAATGGCTGCGGGTGTTCTGGGGCGCGATGACCGCGCTGATCACCAGTGCGCTGCTGTTCTCCGGCAGCATCGATGCACTGAAGTCGGCGGTGGTGCTGACCTCGCTGCCGTTCTCGTTGATCCTGCTGTTGATGATGTGGGGATTGCACAAGGCGTTCTACCTGGAGTCGCAGAAGCAGATCGCCCAATTGCACTCCCTCGCGCCGCTGTCCAGCTCACGACGCAGCGGCTGGCGCCAGCGCCTGAGCCAGGCGGTGCACTTTCCGTCGCGGGACGAGGTGTATCGCTTCCTCGACCAGACGGTGCGTCCGGCCATCGAGGAAGTCAGTGCGGTTTTTGTCGAGAAGGGCCTGAACGTGGTCACGCAGCCGGACCCGGCGAATGACAGCGTCAGCCTGGAAATCGGCCATGACGACCAGCATCCGTTCATCTACCAGGTGCAAATGCGCGGCTACTTCACGCCGTCCTTCGCCCGTGGCGGCATGGGCCCCAAGGAACTGCGCAACCGCCGCTACTACCGCGCCGAAGTGCACCTGCGCGAAGGCAGCCAGGACTATGACCTGATGGGCTACAGCAAGGAGCAGATCATCAACGACATCCTCGACCAGTACGAACGGCATATGCAGTTCCTGCATCTGGTCCGTTGAAGCCTGGGATCAGGTCTGGTCCAGCACCATGAACAAGGCCATGGCGATGGCCGGCAGGCCGAACACCGCCAGCCCGATCATCAACTCCGAAAGGAGGCTCTGGTGGGCGGTGATCACGCCGATGGCGCCGTTGACGATGGTCGCCAGCAGCCACATACCGAGAAAGCCGGCGCCGAGGATCTGCCGGCTGATGCCCAGGCGCTGACCGAAGAACAGTGTGCAGCCGAGCAGGATCAGGCCGATGGCGAGGATGATGGCGGTGTGCATGGGGGGATCCTCCGAGGTGCTGTGTTGTCAGTTATGCCGTCTTCGCGGGCAAACCCCAGTGCAGGGTGAATACAAACCTGTAGGAGCCGGCTTGCTGGCGATGAGGCCAGTGAGCCTTGCATCGCCCAATCGACCGCTATCGCCAGCAAGCCGGCTCCTACAGGTGGGAATTCCAGGCTTGCATGGCCAGTACTGGCGCTTACGCTCATCCCTTATTAACACTGTAGATCGAAACCTACACCCTCACTGGCCACTGACCCGCAACAGATCCTCCAACCCGATCCGCCGAAACATCTCCGCGCGCACCCGATCGGCCATGGCATTGACCACTTCGGCGCCATCCTGGGACGGATCGATATGGCAGCGGAACGGACGACTGCCGTGGGGCATATCGACGATCTCGACAATCGCCCGGGCCACCTCACCCACATCCGCATCCACCGGCTCCAGTGCCGCCAGACCTTGTAGCGCCTGCTCCGCCACTCCGGCGTAAGGCCCTTCGGTGTACTCAAGCGCACACGCCTGATCGGCGGGCGAACCGGAATGTACGAAGTGGTTGGTGCCCTTGGTAAACGCCCCCGGCACCACGATCGAGGTTTCCACGCCCCAGCGCACCAGCTCGCTGGCATAGGACACCGCCAGGGAGTCCATGGCCGCCTTGGCCGCGAAATACGGCGCCAGGAACGGCGGGGTACCACCGCGAGCACTGCTGGAGGACACCCACACCACCAGACCTTTACCCTGCTTGCGCAGTTGCGGCAAGGCTGCGCGGTTGACCCGCTGGGTGCTCAGTACATTGATGTCGTAGAGCTGGGCGAATTGTTCCGGGGTAAAGGCTTCGGTAGGCCCAAAGGACATATGCCCGGCGTTGTGGATAACCACATCCAACCGCCCACAGTCGGCGACGATCCGGGCCACGCCGGCCTCGACCGACTCGCTGGACGCCACGTCCAGCTCGACACTGCGCAAGTCCACGGCGTGCTCAGTGGCATAACGTTGCACCTCAGCCACCTGCGGCGCGTTACGACCGAGGGTTTCGCGCATGCTGGCGTAGACAGTGTGGCCGGCATCGGCCAGGGCGCGGGCGGTCAGGGCACCGAAGCCGCTGGAGGCGCCGGTAATCAGGATCACGGATTTCATGGGGGTTCACCTTGGATTCGCAGGGGAGCAAGACCGCCCGCGAACCGGGCGATCATTCAAAGGGTGATGCGCTGATCAGACCAGGCCACCGTTGGCCCGCAGAATCTGGCCGTTGACCCAGCCAGCAGCCGGGCTGACCAGGAAAGACACCACGTTGGCGATATCTTCCGGCTGACCGAGACGCTCCAGCGGTGGCATCTTGGCGAAGGTCTGGATCTGCTCTTCGCTCTTGCCGTGGAGGAACAACTCAGTCGCCACCGGGCCGGGGGCCACCGCGTTGACGGTGATCTGGCGACCGCGCAGTTCCTTGGAGAACACGTGGGTGAAGGACTCCACCGCCGCCTTGCTGGCGATATACACCGCATAACCTGGCATGTTCAGGGCCACGGTGCTGCTGGAGAAGTTGACGATACGGCCACCGTCATTCATCCGCGTCGCGGCTTCGCGCAGGGTGTTGAAGGTGCCACGGGTGTTGATGGCGAAAGTCTGTTCGAACAGATCATCGCTGTGCTGGGCCAGGGGCATGACCTTGAGGATGCCGGCGTTGTTGATCAGCACATCGACCTTGCCCAGTTGCTGCTCGGTCTCATCGAACATCCGGGCGACATCGGCGGAACTGGCGACATCGGCACGGATCGCTATGGCCTGGTGACCGGCCTGACGCAGTTCCACCGCCAGCGCCGAGGCTTCGGTGGCGCTGCTGGCGTAGTTGATGGCAACGGCAAAACCTTCCGAAGCCAGCTTGCGGGCGATGACGGCACCGATGCCGCGTGAGGCGCCGGTGACGATGGCAACTTTCTGAGTCTGGGTAGTCATGTCGAATCTCCTGGGGGACTGATTGGGTGTGGAGCCAATTTCACATGTTTACCCAGGGTGATAAATGCTCGATAGTTGGCTTGACTGTTCAATAATCACCAACAATCAACTGCAACGGAGCGCCCATGGACCAGGTCAAGGCCATGAAGGTTTTTGTACGGATCTACGAGCGCAGCAGCTTCACCCTGGCCGCCGAAGACCTGAACCTGCCCCGCGCGACCCTGACCCACACCCTGAATCAGTTCGAGGCCTGGCTCGGTACCCGACTGCTGGAACGTAGTACCCGCCGGGTCCGCCCGACCCTGGATGGCGAGGCTTATTACCGACGCTGCGTGCAGTTGCTGGCGGAGCTGGAAGAAGCCGAACTGGCCTTCCGTTCGGTGGCGCCCAAGGGGCGTTTGCGGGTGGACTTGCAGGGAACGCTGGCCAGGTACTTCGTGGTGCCGGCGCTGCCAGCGTTTCTCGAGCGCTACCCGGATATCGAGATCTCGATGAGCGAGGCCAGCCACTTTATCGACCTGATCAGCGAGGGCGTGGACTGCGTGCTGCGTTCGGGCAATCTCGGCGACTCCTCGCTGGTCGGCCGGCGCGTTGCCAACCTGCGCCAGGTGACCTGCGCCAGCCCGGCCTACCTGCGCAAATACGGTGAACCGCAAAACCTCGCGGACCTGAGCCGGCACCAGGGCGTGAACTACGTTTCCAGGACCACCGGCAAACTGTTCCCGTTCGAGTTCACCGAAGCGGGCGAGCTACGGGAAGTCCCCCTGGCGGGCCGGGTATCGGTGTTCGGCGCCGAGATCTATGCCGCTTCGGCGGTTTCCGGGCTGGGGCTGATCCAGGTGCCGCATTACCGGGTGGCGGAGCAGATCGGCCAGGGCTTGCTCAAGGAAATCCTGCCGAACCATCCGCCGCCGCCCATGCCGGTGTCGGTGCTCTACCCGCAGAACCGGCATATGTCGCCACGGGTGCGGGTATTCGTGGACTGGATCAGTGAGATCTTTGCCAACGCGCAGTAAAAGATGAAAGGTTTCAGCCGCGGATAGAACCGCTGTCGGCTGCGGTCAGAGTTCGGCGTATGCTGGACCACTTTGCTGAAACTGCCCGATGAGAGAGGATTCGATGACTTACCAAGCTGCCGAAAACCGCTACGACTCCATTCCCTACCGCCGCGTCGGACGCAGCGGGCTGGTGCTGCCGGCGCTGTCCCTGGGCCTGTGGCACAACTTCGGCGACAGCACGCCGATCGACACCCAGCGCGCCCTGTTGCGCACCGCCTTCGACCTGGGCATCAACCACTTCGACCTGGCGAACAACTACGGCCCGCCCTACGGCAGCGCCGAGATCAACTTCGGGCGCCTGCTGCGCGAAGACTTCAAGCAGTACCGCGATGAACTGATCATCTCCAGCAAAGCCGGCTGGGACATGTGGCCCGGCCCTTACGGCCAGGGTGGCGGATCGCGCAAATACGTACTCGCCAGCCTCGACCAGAGCCTGCAACGCCTGGGCCTGGACTATGTGGATATCTTCTATTCGCACCGCTTCGACCCGGACACCCCGCTGGAAGAAACCGCCAGCGCCCTGGCCACCGCCGTGCAGCAAGGCAAGGCGCTGTATATCGGCATCTCGTCGTATTCCGGGGTGAAAACCCGCGAGATCGCCGCGCTGCTGAAAGAATGGAAAGTCCCGCTGCTGATTCACCAACCGGCCTATAACCTGCTCAATCGCTGGGTGGAAAAGGACCTGCTGGACACCGTCGACGAGCTGGGTACCGGGGTGATTGCCTTTACCCCGCTGGCGCAAGGTCTGCTGACCGACAAATACCTCAATGGCGTGCCGAAGGATGCGCGGGTCAATCGTCCGGGTGGAGGTTCGTTGCAGGCGTCGCACTTGTCCGAGGCGAATATCGCCCACGTGCGGGCGTTGAACGAGATCGCCCAGCGTCGTGGCCAGAGCCTGGCGCAATTGGCCTTGGCCTGGACCTTGCGCGACCCACGGGTGACCTCGGCCCTGATCGGCGCCAGCCGGCCGGAGCAGATCATCGAGAACGTCGGTGCGCTGAAGAACCTGAGTTTCACCCAGGAAGAACTGGCGGAGATCGATCGCTTTGCCCAGGAAGGCGGGATCAATTTGTGGGAGAAGCCGTCGACGGCGGAGTAATTCCTGCGTTTGTCGGCGATGGTTACCTCAAGTACACCATCGCCGGCTTCTGGGTCCCGATCAGAAGTGGGGCCCAACGATAAATGCCGGGAGCGTTCTATTTTCTGGCAGGGAACCCGATAATTTTGGCTGCATCACTTACTCTCTTCCCAACTGAAACCTTGTGCCTGAGTCGTATATCAGCCACTTGGGGTTTATCAGTACGATCAAAATATCCATCGTCCAGGCTACAGAGCCCTTCCAGTATGTGTAACGGAAGCCCTAGCAACCGTCGTACCTGCTGGCGGGAAAGCACTTTGTTCTCAACCAGCATTTGCACTCCTCGCCCCAGGAGTTTTGGTCTCTCAAACTCGTAATCGGCGTCCAGTGGTTCACCTTTTATCCATCCCCGTGCCGCACGAGCCTTCCACAAGCGGGCAGCTGTGGTGTCGTTGATGATTTCCAGGTCCTCGCAACGCTTGATCATGGCGGCAACGGAAGTCTTCCAACGGGGTTTCAAGTCCAGAAAGGTCTCCAAGGTTGCCCAATTGAACTCCCTGGCAAACCTTTCCGCGGGCAGCAAGAAGGCGCGAGCAAAACGATCGGCCTGGGACTCCAGCAGGGCATGTCGGGATGTGTATTGCTCTTTCGAAATGGAGCGGTGCAATACGATATGACCCAATTCGTGGGCAGCATCGAAGCGATTGCGAATACCACTGGCCTTATCCGCGACCTGCAATACGTAGGGGCGCTGATCCAGCCCATACCAATTGGAAACACCGTCCATCTTCAGATAACCCAGAGACGTTCTGGCACAGACGATGCCCGCATTCTCCAGGACCTGGACAACATCCGGGATAGGGGAATTGCCTAAGCCCCATGCTTGACGGCAGTCGCTGGCCGCCAGTTCAATCTCTTGATCGGAAATGAGATCGCAATTGTTTTCTGTTATATGCGGAACATTGACAGCGGTGAACTCAAGACTCACCTGAAGCTTGTAGGAGATCTCTTGCAACCACCTGAGCCGCACCTCGGCAATGTCTCTTACCATCTGGCCAGCGCTGACTTGAGAGCGAAAGAAAAACGGCGTGTTTTCCTGCGATTCGACCTGCGGCTCCCGCAGCCAGTTATCACTGACGCTGAACACATCACAGAGCCGCTGAAAGGCTGTGGCTTCGGGGACTTGCTGACCATTTTCCCATTTTGAGACGCTAATCGATGCACCGCCGACCATATCCGCCAACGCCGCTTGGGTCATTCCGAGCGCAAGACGCAGTTGTTTGAGGCGCTCAGAGCGAAAGCCTGCAACTCCAGTTCTCATGGTTTTTTATCATTCAATAGTTTGACGATTTTTGCAGTTTTTTTATCTGTTTTTGAACAAAAATAATATTTCTTCATATAGCAAGAACCGAAACCTTACGAACAGCCTGAAGGCTGGATGGAGGACGAAAACACTTACACATATCGGCTTGCGAAGCACCAGCCCTCCCGCCTATAGTTCGCTCCGTCGCTGTCAATTCAGCGACCGGGTGTGCAAGCCCGAAGCTACCAGGGTGTACAGATGCTCATGACCACTCACGTCTGCATTTTGTGAAACAAGTTATGGCGGCTGTGCGCGGGAGACCTTCTGGTCTGCCGGTTTCCTGGAGCCCGGTCTTGCACACCCGCGTACAGCTGCCACCCAATCTGTGTGCAAGCGGACGGTGCCAGCTCCAATTTCTCCAGGAGTTGAAATCAATGATTCGCTATCTACCGCAAACCGATAATCCCCACAGTTTTTCTGTTCTTCTGATCGACACCGAAGCCCCTTACTCGGCGCTCCTTGCCTGTGCCGAGCAACGCTTTCGAGCTACAAAATGCCTGCTGAAAAGCCTATCGCTGATGAGCGTGCAAACGCTCGAAAATGATGATCTGAGTGCAGTCAGCGAGGCAGCAGCGTTGTTGCTGCAGGAAGGCTGTGACGTGTTGAGCGTGCTGATACAACAACAGCGCTGAAGGCGGGCGCATTCCTGCAGGAGCAGGCTTGCCCGCGAAGAAGAGGCTTTCAAGACTACCAAGGGCCTCACTGGCAAGCCCAAGCTCCTGCATATTTGGTGTATATACCGCTAAATCGGTTACATCCAACAAAAAGCTTCTAGCTTTCCAAGATTACTGTTGCCCAAAGAAATGACTCATTGATCAGGAAGAGCAGGAAGAGCATTGGTTACGAGGAGCAGCGCCTGATGAATTTCCGGAGTAAGCCAATTATCACTACGTTTAGGCTGGGCCTTTACCAGAGCGAAACCTTCGCCCGCTAACAACCAATGCAAATTTACAGGGGTGCCCCGTGCCTTTGACCATGACGCCAGTAAAGCCAGCCTATCCAAGTCCAACCCACAGCGCCCCGTCATCGCCGATCTCAAGGTCGAGGGGTCTCGATACCCCAACGCCACAGCCACCTCGGCGACAGGTACCTGCAACTCGGTATCAATCAGCCTTTTCAACCGATGGCCAAATGCCCGTCTAAAGACGCTATCGCGCTGACTTCTGCTCACGTTTTTGCTCTTCCTGGAGGCTCTTTTACGAGCGATAATCTTTGTATTTTATCCCTTCATGAGCTATATTATAACTCTCACTTTTACCTGTTGCATCCACATTCAATGGGTTAGGATCAACATTAAAACTGGAGCCGAGTTTCATGGAAGCATCTCTCACTGCCACAGGCGTCGCCAATGCGCTGAGCTTGTCGGCCGAGAATGTGATCGGCCTCCGATCTCCATCCTTGTCTCCCGAGCATCTGGACTTCGTCGGTCTTGTGCGCGCCGGGGAATTGCATCAATTAGTTCCTGAAGCGGTCGTCCTTCATGAAGGGCAGCCCTTCATTTACATTATCGATTTTCAAGAAACTCGTGGGATTTCCGAGCAAGAACTTCAGAGCGGGATGAGATTTCTTGGCTTGAGAGCGGATGCGCCTTATGTGGCGGTGGTAAGGCCTGGGACAGTACAGGTTTATGCTCTAGCTAACATCCGCGAAGGCCGTCCACCAGTACTTGAAGCAGACGAGCTGGAGCCGGGGGTGCTCGCCCGTTTGATCGTAGGCTCTATACCCGCCAGGAACAATCGGGAAATTGATTGCGGCGCGCATGAGCTAATGCTCTCACTGCTAAACTCCGTAACGGACCATCTTATTAAAGTCCGAAAAATAGCTCCAGAAGAGGCACTTGCCTTGGTAGGCCGTGCACTTTTTATGCGTTTTCTGGGGGATCGAAATATTGTACAAGCTGAAAATCCTATTCCCGGCGTAAGGGAAGTCACCGAGTGTTTCACCACCCCAGAAGCTTCTGCCGTAACTTGCGCTTGGTTAGACGCAACGTTCAATGGTGACTTACTTGAGTTACCTGACAACGGCTCACGCGCCTACTTCGAAGCAATTAATAGCAGTGAAAACGGATCGGCTCTTCACGACTTAACAGCAATCATGCGACAGGATAAACCCTTGGGAGACGGTGTCTATCAGACGCAGTTTTCGTGGGGAGACTTGCACTTTTCTTACCTCCCAGTAGGACTACTCAGTCAGGTATATGAAGAGTATGCCCATCGGTTTGATCCAGACTCAGCAAAAGTACAAAGCGTTTACTACACCCCCAGGCATCTTTCCGAGTACATGGTTGACCACGCATTCAAGATGCTTGGTAAGCAAGCGCACAAAGCACGAATTCTAGACCCCGCGTCTGGAGGCGGGGTATTTCTGCTATCAGCTTTCCGAAAACTAGTGAAGGCTCGCTGGCAAGCAACAGGTATCAAGCCTAATACTCAGGTGATTCGCAGTATTCTGAATAATCAGCTCGTTGGGATGGATATCAACCCTGCTGCGAGACAGCTTTCTGCACTGGCGCTCTATCTCACGGCACTAGAGCTAGACTCTGATGCCAGCACTCTAAAAAACCTGTTGTTTACCCCCCTCCAAGGCAAAGTACTGATCCCCGCTGAAAATTGGCGAGACGGAGACAAACAGATAAAGCTCGGAAGCCTTTCTTCCCAAGCGATTGAAGCCTACGAAGGCCAGTTCGATCTGGTGATCGGCAACCCACCGTGGACATCCGTTCAAAACACTGAACGCTTGAAGGCAATGAATCTACTAGTGGCTGAACACATGGCTAAACGGCAACTGCCGCCGAGCCCAAATCCTGATGGTGTCCCTGATCTCCCGTTTCTTTGGGCGTCAACACGACTAGCCAAGCCCGGAGCAGTCTTAGCATTCGCGTTACACGGCCGCTTGCTGACTAAGATGTCTCCAAGTGGACATGCCGCTCGCGCTCAGATCTTCCGAGGAGTGGAAGTGAAATACGTACTCAACGGAATGGAACTGCGTAACACACCAGTGTGGCCAAATATGAGCGCCCACTTCTGCTTGTTGCTAGCTCACAACAAGCGCTCCGACGATACAAGCGAGTTTTTCGCAGTGACGCCCGTGCGGGACCTAAGTCTCAATCGCGAAGGCCGTGTCCGCATTGATAGTAAAGATGCATGGACATCCGATGTTGCTATGGTCGAGCGGAAACCCCATCTATTCAAAACGCTCGCAAAGGGAAATGCTCTCGACGTTGAGTTGCTTGAGCGGATTGAAGATCTTTCCTATCCGAGCCTTGGGAACTACATAGCAGAGCTGAAACTACCAGCGACTCACGGCTACCAGACTCTTCAAAAAAACACTCTAGGTGTTGATTCTGGTTTTCTACGAGGGATGAAGGTCATGCCGGTTGCACAAGAAGCAACCTGGAATGTTGTTCCAGTCAATGATCTGGAGTATTTCACGCAGGAACGAGTACATCGCCTGCGAAGCAAAGAGAACTATGAGGCACCACTAGTTTTACTAAGGCAATCCCCAAGCTCGAAAGCGAACTGTCCGATGGCAATGCTTGCGCTTAGCGATGTAGCATACAGCCGCTCTTATATCGGATATAGTTGCAAAGGAGCGTTAGAACCTGAACTGCTCGCCACCTACATAGCCGTCATATTCAATAGCTCGCTTTACCTCTACTTCGTATTGATGACCAGTAGTTTTTTCGGATGCGAAAGAGAAACGCAACAAAAAGCTGAGGCAGAACTTTTCCCCGTCCGCCCACTTGAAAAACTTACGGTTGACCAACGAGCCGACCTTTGCGAAATCCAGCAAAATTTGACCAGTGGAAATAGTCCGTCCACGGAACAAGTTGAAGCCTTCATTCGCAAGCTCTACCGCCTGCGCATCGCGGATATGAATTTGATTAGGGACCGCCTAGCACTGAGCCTGCCATTCTCTCCGATAAAAACTAATGCAACAAAACCGGCTGAAAGCAAAGTCGTAGACGGATATCGCGATGCCCTTGCATCCGCTCTATTGCCATTTGATATGAGCCCGACGCCAACGATCGTCGAAGTATATGCACAAAGTGAGCTCTCCCCATGGCGCTTTCTTCGTGTCGGCCCTGAACACAACGTCCACCCGCTGAGAGCCGCCGACATGATGGCGATGATCGCTAGCGCTGACCTTCTGGACGCATCACTTGCTCAACTTCCGCAAGGTGACTCTCTGTACGTAGGCATACTCAATCAACGTAGATATTGGTCTCGCACCTCCGCTAGGACCCTTGCCATAGACCTCATAAAGAGGGGGCACCCCGTCCTAAGTCGAGGTACCACCATATGAGCTCACTTGTAGGAAACCCAATTCCGCTGGTGACCACTAAAGCTGGATTTCCTGTTCCCCTCCCGATAAATATCGTCCGGGTCGTCGCAAAGGCTATCAAGTATGCCTGGAAAGAAATCGAGGCAGATCCATCCGCACATCTTGTGCAAAAGGGTCCAGCGGCACCAGAAGAGGACGTTTATACCGACGCAATCTGTAATATGCTTGACCAGATGTTAGCTTCGGACGAACCTATTATCGACGGGTTTACTAGTGACTACTTTCATACCGTCTGTCGAGGGGAGGGACTTCCCAATTTCAGTGGTATCGCGCTAAACAAGCAACCCGATCTGATAATAAGACTTGCCAACAGTCCACTACTCGATGCTCGGAGGCTGGTTGGCGTCTTTATCGAAAGCAAGATTGTAACCATGTCCAAACCAATCACTAAGTACACAACTGAGGGTTTATCCCGCTTTGTAGTAGGTGATTATGGATGGGCTATGCAGGCTGGAATTATGTTGGCATACCAAAAAAACAAGCATCGGGCCATCAGTTGCCTAGAAACCCAGCTAGCCTTAGAAACAGGTCTGTTGAGCCTTCCAGGGAGCGGTGCACATATTGAGCTTCGCCCCGAGTACGCCCCAATCACTGGTGTCAGCTCTCATGACCGGACCTGGCTTTACAAAAATGGCGACAAACCTGGCGCTATCCGCGTATGGCACATCTGGGACCTACACACACCAGAGCTGACCACCCCGTAAATGTCGTATCTCCAACTCACAACTTTACGTTGGATGAAGTAGAAAGATTTACTCAGTAGACACTTACCCTGGGCAGAGTTTACATCTCAACGGCAAACTCTAGCCTAGGGGCATAGGCCTTTATACAGGCCTTTAGTCTCTATCATATTACCCCTAACGACTCCTCC
>NZ_JALJES010000035.1:0-27845 GCF_023242525.1 Pseudomonas sp. MWU12-2319 | reverse complement strand
ATCGACAGCGGTGGCATTGAAGCCTTCCAACAACTGCCCACGCTGTTCCTGATCCAGCAACGGAATCTCTGCAACCAGCGCCCGTTCATCGGCCGCCATCCCACGCAACATGGCTTCCAGGTAACCCAGGCAACGCTGCATGGTCGACTCGTCGAACAACGCCGTAGCGTATTCCAAAGTGCCGAACAGACGGTCGCCCACCTCGGTCATATCCAGCAGCACGTCAAACTTGGCCGTGCGACTGGTCACCCCGACACCATGCAGGGTCATGTCACCCAGCGCCAGATCGACCTCCTCGGTGTTCTGCCAGGACAACATCGCCTGGAAAATCGGGCTGTGGGACAGACTGCGCTGCGGACGAACCACTTCCACCACCTGCTCGAACGGCAAGTCCTGGTTGGCCTGGGCGGCCAGGGTCTGGCGCTTGACCTGTTGCAGCAAGGTTTCGACGCTCAGCGCCGCCGAGACCTCGACCCGTACCGCCAGGGTGTTGACGAAGAACCCGATCAGGTCCTCCACCTCGGCGCGCAGACGGTTGGCCGCCGGCGTACCGATCACCACATCATCCTGGCCGGACAGGCGGCTCAACACCGCAGCCCAGGCCGCCATGACCGTCATAAACAAGGTGGTGCCCTGCCGCTGGCTCAACGCCTTGAGACCACGGGTCAAGTCGGCATCGAGGGCCAGGCCCAACAGATGCCCGCTGTAGTCCTGCTGCGCCGGACGCGGCCGGTCGCTTGGCAGTGCCAGCAGGACCGGGGCACCGGTCAGGGCCTGTTGCCAGTATTGTCCTTGCTGTTGCAGCACTTCACCGCTCAGCCAGTTGCGCTGCCAAACCGCATAGTCGGCGTACTGCACCGGCAAGGCCGGCAACGGATCCTCCGCCCCCTGGCGGAAGGCCTCGTAGAGCACGCCCAGTTCGCGGGTCAGTACGCCGGCGGACCAGCCGTCGGAGATGATGTGGTGCAAGGTTACCAGCAGCACATGGTCGTCATCGGCCATGCGCACCAGACGCCCGCGCACCAGCGGTCCACGCAGCAGGTCGAAGCTCTCGCGAGCCTCTGCGGCGGCGATGGACAGCAGCTCTTCTTCCGCCTCCGCCTGGCCGGCCAGTACATGCAATTGCAGGTTGAAGCCGATGTCGGCCGGGGCGATACGTTGTTCCGCGTCATGCCCCTGCAGTTGCACAAAGGTGGTACGCAGTGATTCGTGACGGGCAACGATACGATCCAGCGCCCGTTTGAGGGCAATACGATCCAGGGCACCACGCAAACGCAGCCCGGCTGGAATGTGGTAAGCCGAACTACCGCCATCCAGTTGCGCCAGGAACCACAGGCGCTGCTGGGCAAACGACAATGGCAAGGCCTGGTCACGGGATACCGGCACGATCGGCGGCTGGCTGCTGCCGGCGGCTTGCGCCAGCACCTGGGCCAATGCCGCCAGTTCCGGTTGGGCAAAGATATCCGCCAGGCTCAGCTCGACGCCCAGGCGCTGGCGCACCTGGGAAATCAAGCGCATGGCCAGCAGCGAGTGCCCACCCAGATCAAAGAAGTGGTCATGACGCCCCACCTGTTGCAGATTCAGCAGGCTCTGCCAGATCTGCGCCAGGGCCGTCTCGATGGCGCCTTGCGGGGCGACATGCTCGCGGCTGGCAAAGGCATCGTCCGCAGGGGCCGGCAAGGCCTTGCGGTCGAGCTTGCGGTTCGGTGTCAACGGCAAGGCGTCGAGGATCACGAAGGCACTTGGCAGCATGTATTCGGCAAGCTGCGGTGCCAGTTCCGCACGCAAACCGGCAACATCCAGGTTCGCTTCAGGCTTGGCGACTATATAGGCCACCAGGCGTTTTTCTCCCGGATGGTCTTCGCGGGCAATCACCGCTGCTTCCTTGACCCCGGTGCAACCACCGAGGCGTGCCTCGATTTCCCCCAGTTCGATCCGGAAGCCACGGACCTTGACCTGGAAGTCATTGCGGCCCAGGTACTCGATACGACCGTCGGCCATATAGCGGGCCAGGTCGCCCGTTTTGTACATCCGGGCATCAGGGCTGGTGCTGAACGGATCAACGAGGAATCGCTCGGCGTTGACCTGTTCGAGGTTCAGGTAACCCCGGGCCACGCCGTCGCCACCGATAAAGATTTCACCGGCCACGCCGTAGGGCACCGGTTGCTGATGGGCATCGAGCAGATAGATACGGGTGTTGGCCATCGGCTTGCCGATGGTCGCGTTGCCACTGCCTTCGCTACCGGCCACCGCATCGTGGGTGACATAAGCGGCGGTGCAGGACACCGTTGCCTCGGTCGGACCGTAGGTATTGATCAAGCGGGTATGTGCCGGGCGGACTTCATCCCAGAGCTTGAGCTTTTGTGCCGACAGGGCGTCGCCGGTGACGTTGATCAAGCGCACGCCTTCCAGACGTTGCGCGGCAACTTGCGGCTGGCTGTGCCATTCGGCGGCCAGGGTGTGCCAGTGAGCGGCGGTCATATGCAGGAAGGTCGGGCGAATACCGTGATTCTCCGAGCCCTCGCTGCCGAAGATCTCGCGGCTTGGCGCCAGGGTGGCCCCGGCCAGCAGTGCCGGGAAGATTTCCTCCACCGACAGGTCGAAGTTCAGGGTGTTCTGTTGCAGCACGGTGTCTGTCGCAGTCAGGCCGAACAGGCGGGCGGCGTCGACGCTGTAGTTGACCAGGCCACGGTGTTCGATCATCACCCCTTTCGGATTACCGGTGGAACCGGAGGTGTAGATCACGTAAGCCAGGTTGCGCGAGCCAAGGGCCGGCACCACGGGGTTGCCGTCACGCTCGCTGAAGCCCTGGCGCTGATCGTCGTCGAGCAGCACCAGCGGCACGGCCAGTACGGGTAAATGGCTCTGCAATGCATGCTGGGTCAGCAAGGCCGACGGCGTACTGTCCTCGATCATATAGGCCAGGCGCTCGGCCGGATAAGCCGGATCCAGCGGTACATAGGCCGCACCCGCTTTGAGCACACCCAACAAGCCGACCATCATCTCCACACCGCGCTCGACACAGATCGCCACCCGATCGTCCGGGCCGATGCCCAGGCCAATCAGATGATGAGCCAGTCGGTTGGCCTGGCGGTTCAGTTCGCCATAGCTCAGGCGCTGCGCCTGGAACGCCACCGCGATGGCCTCCGGTTGCGCCCGGACCTGATCTTCGAACAGCTGATGAATCGTACTGTCCTGCGGATAAGGTACTTCAGTCGCATTGAGGCCCAGCAGCAAATGCTCACGTTCGCTGGCATCGAGCAACGGCACGCGTTCCAGCACCTGGCTGTCGTCGGCAACCATGGCTTCCAGCAGGCGCTGGAAGTAGCCGAGGTAACGAACCATGGTGCCTTCGTCGAACAGCGCCGTGGCGTATTCCAGCGAACCGAGCAGACGGCCTTGGGCCTCGCCCAGGTCCAGCGAGATATCGAACTTGGCCAGGGTCTGGGTCGAGCCCAGGCCTTCGAGTTGCAGATCGCCCAGGGCGAAGTCGCCACCGCCCATGTCCTGCCAGGTCAACATCGCCTGGAAAACCGGACTGTGAGACAGGCTGCGCACCGGCTTGATCACTTCCACCACTTGTTCGAACGGCAAGTCCTGATGCGCCTGGGCGCCGAGGGTAGCGGTCTTGACCCGCGCCAACAGGGACTCGGTCGTCGGCTGCTCGCTGAGGTCGACACGGATCGCCAGGGTATTGACGAACAGGCCGATCAGCCCTTCGACTTCACTGCGCATGCGGTTGGCCACCGGCGAACCGATCACCACGTCGTCCTGCCCGGCCAGACGGCCCAACAGCGCCGCCCAGGCGCTCATGACGGTCATGTACAAGGTGGTGCCGTGACGCTGGCCGAGGGCCTTGAGGCCACGGGTCAGGTTTTCGTCGAAGGCCACCGGCAGCGCGGCACCGGCATAGTCCTGCTGTGCCGGACGGACCCGATCGGTCGGCAACATCAACAACGCCGGGGCTTCTGCCAGGGCTTGCTGCCAATAACCGCACTGCTTTTGCAGCAGCTCGCCACTGAGCCAACGACGCTGCCACACGGCGTAGTCGAGATAATGCAGTGCCAACGGCGCCAACGGATCGTCCCGGCCCTGGCTGAACGCTTCGTAGAGCGCGGCCAGTTCGCGGGTCAGCACGCTAATCGACCAGCCATCGGAGACGATATGGTGCATGGTCAGCAGCAGGACATGGCGGTCCTCGGCCATGCGGATCAGGCGGCCACGAATCAACGGCCCCTGTTCCAGGTCGAAGGCTTGCACGGCCTCCTCGCTGGCCAGGACCTGGAGTTTCTCCTCGGCCGCCGCCAACCCCTGCAAATCGTGCAACTGCAGGCTGAAGCCGGCATCCGCCGAGGCGATCCGTTGCAGTGGCTGTTCGTCATCGCCCAGGATAAAGGTGGTGCGCAAGCCTTCATGGCGCGCCACGATGCGTTCCAGGGCCCGTTGCAGGGCCACGCGGTCAAGGGTGCCACGCAGGCTGAGACCGGCGGGCATATGGTAGGCCGCACTGGCGCCTTCCATCTGCGCGAGGAACCACAGACGCTGCTGGGCAAAGGACAACGGCCAGGCCTGGTCACGGGCCACCGGCACGATCTCCGGCAGTGTGCTGCGCCCGGCCTGGGCGATCACCTGGGCCAGGGCCATCAGTTCGGGATGGGCAAAGAGTTGCGCCAGGCCCACCTCAACCCCCAGTCGCTGGCGGATCTGCGAAATCAGACGCATCGCCAGCAATGAGTGGCCACCCAGTTCAAAGAACTGGTCATGCCGGCCGACCTGGGGCAGGCCCAGCAGTTCTTGCCAGAGTTGCGCCAGGGCGATTTCGATATCGCCTTCGGGGGCTTCGTAGCCACGGCTGATCACCGCTTGCAGATCCGGCGCCGGCAGGGCCTTGCGGTCCAGCTTGCCGTTCGGGGTCAGCGGCAGTGCTTCGAGCTGCACGTAGGCCGCCGGGACCATGTACTCCGGCAACTGCTCCTGCAGGTGCAGGCGCAGACTGTCGATATCCACCGAAGTGTGCTCGGCGGCCAGGGTGTAATAGGCCACCAGGCGCTTGTCGCCCGGGATATCTTCACGGGCCATGACCACGGCTTCATGGACGGCCGGGTGTTTGGCCAGACGGGCGTCGATCTCGCCCAGTTCGATACGGAAGCCGCGGATCTTCACCTGGTCGTCGTTACGGCCGAGGTATTCGATATTGCCGTCTGGCAGATAGCGGCCGAGGTCGCCGGTGCGATACATCCGTGCCGCCGGGGCCTGACTGAACGGGTCCTGGAGGAAACGCTCGGCAGTCAGGTCGTCGCGGTTCAGGTAACCCCGGGCCACGCCGGCACCACCGATATAGATCTCGCCCGGAACACCCAGCGGGACCGGTTGCTGATGCTCATCCAGCAGGTAGAACCGGGTGTTGCCCACCGGTTTGCCGATATGCGGGGCGAAGCCGTCTTCGCGATTCATCGCTACCCAGCTTGAGTAGGTGGTGGTTTCCGAGGGACCGTAGAGGTTGCACAGGCGTTGGACGCCGGTCTGTTGGAACAGGGTTTCCACCAGGCTGCGCTTGAGGGCTTCGCCGGCGACGTTGATCGTGTGCACTGATTCCGGCACGCCACCGACTTCCAGCAAGGCCTTGAGGGCCGATGGCACGGTGTTGATCAGGCCAATGTCGTGTTCGCCCTGTTGCAGTTCCAGGACGTTTTTCACCACCTCGATGCTGCCGCCCGAAGTCAGGGGCGCAAAGCATTCGTAGACCGCCAGGTCGAAGTTCAGCGAAGTGGCGAACAAGGTCTTGTTCAGCGCCGAGCCGTCAAAAGCGACGTGAGCCCAGGTCAGGAAGTTCACGGTGTTGCGATGTTCGATCATCACGCCTTTAGGCAGGCCGGTCGAACCCGAGGTGTAGATCAGGTAAGCCAGGTGCGCCGAAGTCAGCCCCGGCACTTGCGGATTCCGGACGGATTCGTCCTGCCAGGTGCCCTGGTCGAGATTGATGACCGGCACCGAAATACCCGCCAACAGCTCATGGGTAGCCGAGTGGGCCAGCACCGCCGCCGGGGCACTGTCCTGCAACATATAGGCAATCCGTTCCGCCGGATAAGCCGGGTCCAGCGGTACATAACCGCCACCCGCCTTGAGGATCGCCAGCAAGCCGACGACCATCTCGACCCCACGTTCAACACAGATCCCGACCCGCGAATCCGGCTGCACACCCCGCTTGCGCAACGCATGGGCCAAACGGTTGGCCTGTTCGTTAAGCTCGCGATAGCTCAGGCGCTTCCCGCCATGCACCACCGCCAAAGCATCCGGCGTACGCGCCACCTGCTCCTCGAACAACCCATGCACGGTCTGCGCCTGCGGATAATCCAGCGCAGTATCGTTGAAGCCCACCAGCAACAGCTCACGCTCATCGTCCGGGAGGATCGACAGGCTGTTCAGCGCTGCCTGCGGCCGCTGTTCCAGTGCTTCCACCAGGCTCGCCAGGGCAGCCTGCATATAACCGCCGACCCGCGCGGCACCGATCTGCCCGACGGCCTGGGTGGTGAGCATGAAGTCATCGCCCAGGTCATCGACGTTCAGGCACAACGGATAGTTGGTGCGCTCTTCCATGCTCAGGGTCTGGATACCCTGCCAGGCCGACAGCGCTTCGGACGAAGCCACACCGCTGGCACTGTGACGGTAGTTCAGCAGCGTGCTGAACAGCGGCAACGAACTCGGCACGCCACTACAACGCTGGGCCAGGGACAACGAAGCATGCTCGTGGCCGAGCAGGGTCGACAGCCGCCCGTGGGTCACCTTGACCCCGGCCAATGCACCCTGGGCTCCGACGCTCAGGCGCAGCGGCAGGGTATTGATAAACATCCCAAGGGCCCGGTCGGTGCCCTCGCCGCCTTGCATGCGGCCCATCAGCACGGTGCCGAAGACCACTTCCTCACGACCCGAGACCCGGCCCACCACCTGGGCCCAGGCCAGGTGCACCAGGCTCGCGGCACTGACCCCCAGTTGCCGCGCGCTGCTGCGCAGGCGCTGGCTCAAACCGCTGTCAAGCACCTGGCGGATTTCGTCGACACCACTGCCGTCGCCTTGTACATCCTGGATGCCATAAGGCAGCGTCGGCTCGTCGATATCGCCGAGCATCTCGCGAAAAAACCCTTCATGTTCCTGTTGGCTGACGCCCAAGCGGGCCTGGGCCACATGGTTGCGGTACGGCACCGGCGCCGGCAATTGCCCGCCCAGGCCTTGCAGGCTGGCCTGCATTTCCTGCACCACCACTTCCAGCGCGGTGTGATCCAGGGCCATGTGATGGAACAACAACATCCCGACCCAGCGCTGGTTGGCCAGGTCCTGTGCGTAGGCAATGCGCATCAGCGGCGCCTGGCCGATATCCAGGCGGTAATGGCGCGGGTCGAAGCGTTCGTGCAGGTGTTCCAGCACGTCACCCGCCGCCGGATCGACCGCCACTTCTTCCAGACTCAGTTGCGCGGTGCGCCAGACCACCTGCACCGGCTGGTCCAATCCCTCCCAGACCACACTGGTACGCAGGATGTCATGGCGATCGACCACGCTCTGCAAGGCCTCGGCGAAACCACCCAGGCGCTCGCGATTGTCGAAGGCGAACAGCACCTGCAGGACATAGGGGTCACCCTCGTGGGCTGCCAGGTGGTGATAAAGAATCCCCTCCTGCAACGGCGCCAGGGCGTAGATATCCTGCACATTGGCCACACCGCCCGGAACGCTGGCGACAATGCGATCGATGGCCGCCTGATCCAGATCGGCCAGGGGCAGCATGTCCGGGGTAATACGCTCACAGCCCGGAGCGATCAGGTTGTCCGGTATCCGCACTTCCTGATGCCCGCCCACCGCCGCGGCCAGGGCCGCCAGGGTCGGCTGGCTGAACAGCACCCGCACATCGGCGGCCAGGCCGACCTGGCGCATGCGCTCGATCAGTTTCACCGCCAGCAGCGAATGCCCGCCCAGTTCAAAGAAGTGGTCATGGCGACCGACCTGCTCCAGTTGCAGCAAGGATTGCCAGATCTGCGCGATGGCGATTTCCACTGCACCTTCAGGCGCCGCGTAGTCACGTCGTACCAGGGCTTGCTCATCCGGCGCCGGCAGGGCCTTGCGATTCAGTTTACCGTTGGTGGTCAGCGGGAAGGCTTCCAGGGCTACGAAGGCACTTGGCACCATATAGTCCGCCAGGGACAGCAACAGCTGCGCACGCAACTCGGCGGCAACCACCTCCTGGCCCGGCGCGGCGATCACATAGGCCACCAGGCGTTTATCCCCCGGCTCGTCTTCACGGGCCAGCACCACCGCCTCGCGGACGCCTTCGCAAGCAGCCAGCGCCGCTTCGATTTCACCCAGTTCGATACGGAAACCACGGATCTTCACCTGGTCGTCATTGCGGCCCAGGTAATCGAGGCTGCCATCGGCCATCCAGCGACCCAGGTCGCCGGTCTTGTACAAGCGCGCCAGGGGCTCCTTGCTGAACGGGTTCGCCAGGAAACGCTCGGCGGTCAGTTCGGCACGGTTCAGATACCCCCGGGCCACCCCGGCACCGCCGACATACAGCTCGCCGACCACGCCTACCGGCACCGGCTCGCGACGGCTGTCGAGCACATACAATTGCAAATCGGGAATCCGTACGCCGATAGGGCTGACGCCCGCCCGCTGCGCATCCGCCGCCACCAATGGGCAGTAGGTCACATGCACCGTGGTTTCGGTGATGCCGTACATGTTCACCAATTGGGTGCCGGCGTTGGCCACCCGGGCGTACCACGGCTTGAGCATCCCGGTCTCCAGGGCTTCGCCACCGAAAATCACCTGGCGCAGGGAATGGCGCAGATCGCTCTCGCCCTGGGCGTTGAGCAACTGGCGGAAGGCGCTCGGGGTCTGGTTGAGCACCGTTACCCCGGCCTTGCACAGCAGTGCGTAGCAGTCTTCTGGTGAACGGCTGACCAGTTGTGGCACCACCAGCAAACGCCCGCCGTGCAGCAGCGCGCCCCAGATTTCCCAGACCGAGAAGTCGAAGGCGAACGAGTGGAACAAGGCCCAGACATCCTGCTCATTGAACTCGAACCAGCTCTGGGTCGCCGAGAACAGCCGCGCGACGTTGCGGTGCTCGACCATCACGCCCTTGGGCAGGCCGGTAGAACCGGAGGTGTAGATCACATAGGCCAGGTGATGCGGGCTGAGCCCGCTGACCCGTGGATTGCTGCTCGACTGGGCCTGCAGCGCCGGGCTGCGTAGATCGACCCGTGGACCGTCGAAGGTGCCCAGCAGCGCCAGGCCGGCGGCATCGGCCAATACCGCCACGGGAGCACTGTCCTGCAACTGGTAGGCGATACGCTCGGCCGGATAGGCCGGGTCGATCGGCACGTAGCCGGCACCCGCCTTGAGGATACCCAACAGCCCGACAATCATCTCCAGGCCGCGTTCGACACAGATCGCCACCCGGTCATCCGGACGCACGCCCAGGGTCAGCAAATGATGGGCGACCTGGTTGGCGCGGGCGTTCAGCTCAGCGTAGGTCAGCGTGCGCCCTTCATACTGCAGGGCCACGGCTTCCGGTTGCGCCACCACCCAGGCTTCGAAGGTTCGGTGGATCAAGGCGTCATCGGAATACAGCGCATGAGGAGTGTTCCAGCTTTCCAGCAATTGCTGGCGTTCGCCCGGCGGCAGGATATTGATCGCGCCCAGGGCCGTGTCCGGCGCCTGCTCCAGGGCCTGCACCAGGTTTTCCAGGGCGCAGTGCATATAGCCGCAGACCCGCTCGGCACCGATCTGCCCTTCGGCCATGACGGTCAGGTTGAAACCTTCACCCAGATCGTCCACCGACAAGGTCAGCGGGTAGTTGGTGCGTTCTTCGCCGTCCAGCGCCTGGATACCTTCCCAGGCGGCCAACGCCTGGTCGGTCACGTTGGTATCGCCGATCTGCCGATAGTTGAGCAAGGAACTGAACAGCGGCGTCGAAGCGGCCACGCCGCTGCAGCGTTGCGCCAGTACCAGCGACGCGTGTTCATGGGCCAGCAGCCCGCTGAGTCGGGCATGGGTGGCCTTCAGACCACTGCGCACGCCCTGCTCTCCCAGGGCCACCCGCAGCGGCAAGGTATTGATGAACATGCCCAGGGCCCGATCGGCCCCGGCGCCGCCTTGCAGGCGACCGAGCAAGACGGTGCCGAAGACCACATCGTCCTTGTCCGACACCACGCCCAGTACACGACCCCAGGCCAGGTGATAGAGGCTCGCGGCACTGACCCCGAGCTGACGGGCCTGCAAGCGCAGGCGACGGCTCAGGTCGTCGTCCACACGTTGCCGCACTTCCTCGATCGCATGACCGTCACCCTGCACATCCTGCAGGCCGAACGGCAGCGTCGGTTCCTCGATATCGCCGAGCATGTCGCGGAAGAACGCTTCGTGTTCCTCGCGGCTGACACCCAGCCAGGCCTGGGCCACGTAGTTGCGATACGGCACGGACGGCGGCAGCTCGGCCTGGCGGTCGAGCATATGCGCCTCGATTTCGCCGCAGAGAATGCGCAGCGAGGTGGCGTCGTCCACCAGGTGATGGAACAGCAGCATGCCGACCCAGCGCTTATTCGCCGGGTCCTGGGCATAACCGATGCGCATCATCGGCGCCTGGCGAATATCCAGGCGGGTATGACGTGGATCGAGGCGTTCACGCAGTTGTTCGACCACTTCACCGTTCGCCGGGTCCAGCTCAAGCTGTTCAAGACCCAGGGTCGCTTCGCGCCAGACCACTTGCACCGGCGCATCGAGGCTTTCCCAGAATACCGAGGTACGCAGGATATCGTGTCGCGCCACCACGCCTTGCAGGGCCTGGGCGAAACTGTGCAGACGCTCGAGACTGTCGAAGGCGAACATCGCATATTGCAGGTACGGGTCACCTTGGGCCGCGGCCAGGTGGTGATACAGAATCCCCTCCTGCAACGGCGCCAGGGCGTAGATATCCTGCACATTGGCCAGGCCGCCAGGCACGCCGGCGACCACGCGGTCGATATCGTCCTGGCTCAGGGACACCAGCGGCAGCATGTCCGGGGTGATGCGCTCACAACCCTTGGTGATGAGGTTGGCCGGGACCTCGACCTCATGCTTGCCACCCACCGCGGCCGCCAGGGCGGACAGGGTCGGCTGGCCGAACAGCACACGGACATCGGCACTGAGGTTGACCTGGCGCATGCGCTCGATCAGTTTCACCGCCAGCAGCGAGTGGCCGCCCAGTTCGAAGAAGTGGTCATGGCGACCGACCTGATCCAGTTGCAACAGCTCCTGCCAGATCCGCGCAATGGCGATCTCGGTGTCACCTTCAGGGGCCTCGTAGCCACGGCTGGCCACCGCCGAGCGATCCGGGGCCGGCAGGGCCTTGCGGTCGAGTTTGCCGTTGGCGGTCAGCGGGAAGCTTTCCAGGCTGACAAAGGCGCTTGGCAGCATGTATTCGGCCAGGGACTGGCGCAGTTGCTCACGCAGTTGCGCGGCGTCCAGCTCAACCCCCGCAGCGCCGATGACATAAGCCACCAGGCGTTTGTCGCCGGGTTCGTCTTCGCGCACCAGCACCAGCGCATCCCGCACGCCCTCGCAGGCACCAAGCCGCGCTTCGATCTCGCCCAGTTCGATGCGGAAACCGCGAATCTTCACCTGCTCGTCGTTACGACCGAGGTATTCCAGGCTGCCGTCGGCCAGCCAGCGACCCAGGTCACCGGTGCGGTACATGCGCGCATTCGCCTCGCGGCTGAACGGGTTGTCGAGGAAACGCTCGGCACTCAGTTCGGCACGGTTCAGGTAGCCCCGGGCAACCCCGGCGCCACCGACATACAGCTCGCCGACCACGCCCACCGGTACTGGCTCGCGACGGTCATCGAGGACATACAGCTGCAAGTCGGGAATGCGCTTGCCGATCGGGCTGGCGCCCAGGCGCTGGGCGTCTTCGGCCTGCAACGGGTAATAGGTCACGTGCACCGTGGTTTCGGTGATGCCGTACATGTTCACCAGCTGTGTAGCGGCGTTCAGGTCCCGGGCGTACCAGGGCTTGAGCAGAGCGGTGTCCAGCGCCTCGCCGCCGAAAATCACCTGGCGCAACGAGTGTGGCTGGCCGTTTTCACCCTGGGCAGCGATCAGTTGGCGGAAGGCGCTCGGGGTCTGGTTGAGTACCGTGACCCCGGTGCTGCACAGCAGCGCGTAGCAATCCTCAGGCGAACGGCTGACCAGTTGCGGCACGATCAGTAAACGACCGCCATGCAGCAGCGCGCCCCAGATTTCCCAGACCGAGAAGTCGAACGCGAACGAGTGGAACAGTGCCCAGACATCCTGCTCATTGAAGCCGAACCATTCTTCGGTGGCCGAGAACAGCCGCGCAACGTTGCGATGTTCAACCATCACGCCCTTGGGCAAGCCGGTGGAACCGGAGGTGTAGATCACATAAGCCAGATGCGCGGCCGTCAGCCCTGGCACCTGCGGATTACGGACGGATTCGTCCTGCAGATCCGCATCGTCGAGATTGATAACGGGCACCTGTACCGTCGGCAAGGCTTCCTGCACCGAGTGTTGGCTAAGCAACGCCACCGGGGCGCTGTCGCCAAGGGTGTAGGCCAGGCGTTCGCGGGGATAGGCCGGGTCCAGCGGGACATAACCGGCGCCGGACTTGAGGATCCCGAGCAAGCCGATAATCATCGCCGGGCCACGTTCGACGCAGATCGCCACCCGATCATTCGGCCGCACGCCCAGGGCCAGCAGGCGATGGGCAACCTGGTTGGCGCGGGCGTTGAGTTCGCCGTAGCTCAGGCTTTCATCCTGGTACACCAGCGCCACGGCCTCCGGCCGTTCTTCGGCACGGGCTTCGAACTGCTGATGGATCAATGCCTCGGCGGCATAGTCCTGGCCGGACTGATTCCAGTCTTCGAGCAACTGCTCACGCTCGGCCGGCGGCAATATCGACACTGCGTGCAACGGCGTCTGTGGCGCCTGTTCCAGGGCCTGGACCAACCCGTCCAGGGCCGTCTGCAAGTAACCGCAAACACGCTGCGCGCCAATGGTCGCGGCCACCAGCGTGGTGAAGTAGAAGCCGTCGCCCAGATCATCGACGTTGACGGTCAACGGATAGTTGGTCCGCTCTTCGCCCGCCAGGGCCTGCATGCCTTGCCAGGCGCTCTGGCCTTGCTCGGTCACCCCCGTGCTGCTGTGGCGGTAGTTGAGCAATGCGCTGAACAACGGGGCCGGTGCAACCACGCCGCTGCAACGCTGGGCCAGGGCCAGGGAGGCGTGCTCATGCCCGAGCAAGGCGGTCAGCCGTGCATGGGTCGCCTTGACCCCTTCACGGACTTCCCGCTCACCCAGGTCAACCCGCAGCGGCAAGGTATTGATAAACATCCCCAGGGCCCGTTCGGCGCCCTCGCCGGCCTGCATCCGGCCGAACAGCACGGTGCCGAACACCACCTGCTCACGCCCGCTGACCCGCCCCAGGACCTGGGCAAACGCCAGGTGTACCAGGCTCGCGGCACTGACCCCGAACTGACGGGCCTGGACCCGCAGGCGCTGGCTCAAACCGGCGTCCAGGGCCAGATGGGCCTGTTCGATGGCATGGCCATCGCCCTGCACATCCTGCAGGCCGAACGGCAGCGTCGGCTCGTCGATATCGCCGAGCATGTCCTTGAAGAACGCCTCGTGGGCCTGCTCGCTGCCCCCCAGGCGAGCCTGGGCGACATAGTTGCGATAGGGCACGGAGACGCCCAGTTGATCGGTCTGGCCCAGCAGCCAGGCCTGCATTTCCTGCTTCACCTGGTCCAGCGCGGTATGGTCGAGGACCATATGGTGGAACAGCAAGGTCGCCAGCCAGCGCTGGTTGGCCGTATCCAGGGCGAAGACCAGGCGCAGCATCGGTGCCTGGCGGACATCCAGGCGTACCTGGCGCGGGTCGAAAAGCCCCTGCAACTGCTCGGCGATATCGCCGACACGGGGATCCAGATGGACCTCCTCGATGCTCAACTCGGCATGGCGCCAGACCACCTGCAACGGCTCGTCGAGGCTTTCCCAGTGCATGGAGGTGCGCAGGATGTCATGCCGGTCGATAACCGCTTGCAGCGCCTGGGCGAAATCGTTCAGGCGGGCGCGGCTGTCAAAGGCGAACTGCGATTGCAGCACATAGGGGTCGCCCTGCTCGGCGCTCAGGTGGTGGTAGAGAATGCCTTCCTGCAACGGTGCCAGCGGGTAGATATCCTGCACGTTCGCCGCACCACCGGGCACCGTGGCCACGACGCGGTCGAGGGTGGCCTGGTCCAGGCTGATCAGCGGCAGCATGTCGGGGGTGATGCGCCGGCAGTCCGCGGCAATCCCGTTGGCCGGAACCGCCAGGTCGCTGACCGCGCCCACCGACGCCGCCAGGGAGGCCAGGGTCGGTTGACCGAACAGCACGCGGACATCCGCCGCCAGGCCGACCTGGCGCATGCGCCCGATCAGGTTGACCGCCAGCAGCGAGTGGCCGCCGAGCTCGAAGAAATGGTCATGCCGACCGACGCGCTCGACCTTGAGCACATCGGCCCACAGCCGCGCCAGGGTGATTTCGATATCGCCCTGGGGCGCTTCGTAGCCACGGCTGACCAGGGCCGTCAGATCCGGCGCCGGCAGTGCCCGACGGTCGATCTTGCCGTTGGCGGTCAGCGGAAAACTGTCCAGGGCGACATAGGCCGACGGCACCATGTAGTCCGGCAGTTGCGTTTGCAGGTAGGCGCGCAGGGTTTCGATTTCCAGCGTCGCGTCAGCCGAGCTGTAATAGGCCACCAGACGCTTGTCGCCGGGGTGGTCTTCGCGGGCCAGAACCACAGCCTCCTGGATCTCAGGGTGGCTGGCCAGGCGGGTTTCGATTTCCCCCAGTTCGATACGCAGGCCACGGATCTTCACCTGGTCGTCGTTACGCCCCAGGTAGTCGAGATTGCCGTCGACCAGCCAGCGCGCCAGGTCGCCGGTCTTGTACATCCGCGCCTCGGGTTCGCTGCTGAACGGGTCCTTGAGGAAGCGTTCGGCGGTCAGTGCCGCGCGGTTCAGGTAACCACGGGCCACGCTCGCGCCACCGATATAGAGTTCACCGGGCACGCCCAGCGGCACCGGACGCAGTTGTTCGTCGAGCAGATAGACCCGGGTATTGGCCACCGGTTTGCCGATATGCAGCGTCGCGGCGTGTTCGTCGATCAACCCGGAAGTCGCCACCACCGTGGTTTCGGTCGGGCCATAGTTGTTGATCAGGGCGAAGCGCTGGCCCTGGGGGAACTGCCGCAGGCGGTCGCCGCCGATCAGCAGGGTGCGCAGGGTCGGGTGCTGCAACGACTGGCTGAAGGCATATTCGGCAATCGGCGTCGGCAGGAAGCTGACGTCCAGGGGCTGCGCCAGCCACCAGGCCAGCAGGCCGTCGACATCTTCACTGCCGGCAGAAGCCGGCGGCAGGTGCAAGGTAGCGCCGACACACAGCGCCGGCCAGACTTCCCAGGCCATCGCGTCGAAGCCGAAGCCGGCGACACTGGAGGTCTGGCTGCCTGCTTCCAGGGCGAACGCCTGGCAGTGCCAGCTCACCAGATTGGACAGTTGACGGTGCTCGACCATCACGCCCTTCGGCTCACCGGTGGAGCCCGAGGTGTAGATCACATAAGCCAGGCTGGACGGTGTGGCGATATCCGGGTTGCTCTGCGGTTGCGCGTCGACACCCGCGGCGCTGCGGGATTCGGCGTCGAGCAGCAGCACCGGCACGTCCAGCACCGGCAGGCGTTCAAGCAGCTCGGCCTGGGTCAGCAGCACCCGTGGGGCGCTGTCGCGCAGCAGGTAGGCCAGGCGTTCCGCCGGGTGCGACGGATCGATCGGCACATAACCGGCGCCGGACTTGAGGATCGCCACCAGGCCGACCAGCATCTCGAGGCTGCGCCCCGCACTGATGGCGACGCGGTCATCAGGCTGTACGCCAAGGCCGCGCAGATGATGGGCCAGCTGGTTGGCCTGGCGATTCAGCTCGACATAGCTCAGGCCCTGGCCTTCATGGACCACCGCGAGGGCGTCGGGAGTCGCGAGAACCTGGGCTTCGAACTGCCGGGCAATGGTCAGGCCGGCGGGATAAGGCGCGGTGCTGCGGTTGAAGTCTTCCAGCAGCAGTTGGCGTTCGGCGGCCGGGACGACCGACAGCGCGGACAGCGGCGTCAGCGGCGCCTGCTCCAGGGCGTCGGCCAGATTGACCAGGGCCGTGTGCATGTAGTCGCAGATCCGTTGCGCGCCGATCGCCTCCGGAGCCAGGACACTCAGGGCGAAGTCTTCACCCAGGTCATCCACCGACAGGGTCAGCGGGTAGTTGCTGCGCTCCTCGCTGCCGAGGATCTCGATGCCTTGCCAGGCCTGCACGGCCTGTTCGGTAACCTGCTCCGAGGCACTGTGCCGGTAGTTGAGCAGGCCGCTGAACAGTGGTGTCGGTGCGGCTACGCCGCTGCAACGCTGGGCCAGGGCCAGGGAGGCATATTCATGGCCGAGCAGCGCGGTCAGCCGCGCGTGGGTCGCCTTGACCCCGGCGCGTACGCCCTCCTCACCCACGGCAACCCGCAACGGCAAGGTGTTGATAAACATCCCCAGCGCCCGCTCGGAACCTTCGCCGCCCTGCATCCGGCCCATCAAGACGGTGCCGAAGACCACGTCCGACTTGCCCGACAGCGCCCCCATCACCCGCGCCCAGGCCAGGTGGTGCAGGCTGGCGGCGCTCACCCCCAACTGCCGGGCACGGGTCCTCAGGCGCAGGCTCAAGCTCGACGCCAGGACCTGCGAGGCTTCCTCGATCTGCTGGCCTTCGCCCTGCACTTCGCGCAGGCCGAACGGTAGCGTCGGTTCGTCGACATCCCCCAGCATGTCGCGGAAGAACACCTCGTGTTCCTCGCGGCTCAGGCCCAGGCGCGCCTGGGCCACATAGTTGCGATACGGCACCGGGCTGCCGAGCTGCTC
The DNA here is from genome assembly GCF_023242525.1 of Pseudomonas sp. MWU12-2319. Lineage (NCBI taxonomy): Bacteria > Pseudomonadati > Pseudomonadota > Gammaproteobacteria > Pseudomonadales > Pseudomonadaceae > Pseudomonas > Pseudomonas sp. MWU12-2319. The sequence continues at coordinate 10,883 of NZ_JALJES010000035.1, read as the reverse complement.
GGCCTGCCCGAGCAGATACGCCTGGATTTCATGGCGGACCACTTCCAGGGTCGTATGGTCCAGGGCCATATGATGGAAGCGCAACATCGCCACCCAGCGCTGCCGGGCTTCATCCCGGGCAAACACCAGTTGCATCAGCGGCGCAAGGGTGACGTCCAGGCGCGAATGACGGCTGTCGAAACGCTCCTTGAGCTGGCCGGCGGCGTCACCGGCCCCAGAGTCCAGCTCCACGGCTTCGCATTGCAACCGAGCCTGGCGCCAGACCACCTGGACCGGCTCGTCCAGGCCTTCCCAGAGCACAGAGGTGCGCAGGGTGTCATGGCGGTCGATGACCTGTTGCAGCGCCTGGGCAAAATCGTCCAGCCGCTGACGCTCCTGCACCGTGAACATCATGTGCAGGACATAGGGGTCGCCGTCCACGGCTGACAGATGGTGGTAGAGAATGCCTTCCTGCAACGGCGCCAGCGGATAGATATCCTGCACGTTCGCCACGCCACCCGGCACGCTGGCGACAATACGGTCGATAGCGGCCTGGTCGAGATTGGCCAGCGGCAGCATATCCGGGGTGATACGCTCGCACCCTTCGCCAATCAGGTTGGCCGGCACGCTGATTTCACGGCCCCCGCCCACGGCGGCGGCCAGTGCGGCCAGGGTCGGCTGGCCGAACAGCACCTGGACATCGGCGCTCAGACCCGCTTGGCGCATGCGCCCGATCAGGCTGACCGCCAGCAACGAGTGGCCGCCCAGTTCGAAGAAGTGATCATGACGCCCCACCTGCTCGACCTTGAGCAAGTCGGCCCAGATCTGCGCCAAGGCGATTTCGGTTTCGCCTTGAGGGGCTTCGTAGCCACGACGGGCCAACGCATCGCTGTCCGGGGCCGGCAAGGCCTTGCGGTCCAGCTTGCCGTTGGGGGTCAACGGCAGCTTCTCCAGAACAACGTAGATACCCGGGACCATGTACTCCGGCAGCTTCTCCCGCAGATGCTGACGCAGGCTGTCGATCTCCACCGAGGTGTACCCGGTGGCCAGGGTGTAATAAGCCACCAGGCGTTTATCGCCCGGGATGTCTTCACGAGCGGTGACCACCGCTTCATGGACCGCCGGGTGTTTGGCCAGACGGGCGTCGATCTCGCCCAGTTCAATACGGAAGCCGCGGATTTTCACCTGGTCGTCGTTACGGCCGAGGTATTCGATATTGCCGTCCGCCAGGTAGCGACCCAGGTCGCCGGTGCGGTACATGCGGGCATTCGGCGTGCTTGCGAACGGGTCCTGGAGGAAGCGTTCGGCGGTGAGGTCGTCGCGGTTCAGGTAACCCCGGGCCACGCCGGCACCACCGATATAGATCTCGCCCGGAACACCCAGCGGGACCGGTTGCTGATGCTCATCCAGCAGGTAGAACTGGGTGTTGCCCACCGGTTTGCCGATATGCGGGGCGAAACCGTCTTCGCGGTCCATCGACACCCAGCTTGAGTAGGTGGTGGTTTCCGACGGGCCGTAGAGGTTGCAAAGACGTTGGACGCCAGTTTTTTCGAACAGGGATTCAACCAGGCTGCGCTTCAGCGCCTCACCGGCAACGTTGACCGTGTGCACCGACTCCGGCAAGCCATCCACTTCCAGCAAGGTCTTGAGGGCCGACGGTACGGTGTTGATCAGGCCGATATCGTGTTCGCCGTGTTGCAGTTCCAGGACGTTTTTCACCACCTCGATGCTGCCGCCGGAGGTCAAGGGCGCGAAGCACTCATAGACCGCCAGGTCGAAGTTCAGCGAGGTCGAGAACAACGTCTTATCCAACGCCGAACCCGATCCCTGTAGGAGCGAGCTTGCTCGCGATGGCGATGTTGGATTCACCGCCGTCATCGCCGGCAAGCCCGCTCCCACAGAGGTTGCGCCCGCATTGAAAGCGGCGTGGGCCCAGGTCAGGAAGTTCACGGTGTTGCGGTGTTCGATCATCACGCCTTTAGGCAGGCCGGTCGAACCCGAGGTGTAGATCAGATAGGCCAGATGCGCCGAAGTCAGCCCCGGCACCTGCGGACTCTGGACGGATTCGTCCTGCCAGGTGTCCTGGTCGAGATTGATCACGGGCACCGAAACACCCGCCAACAGATACTGGGTAGCCGCCTGAGCCAGCACCGCCGCCGGAGCACTGTCCTGCAACATGTAGGCAATCCGCTCCGCCGGATAAGCCGGGTCCAACGGCACATAACCGCCACCCGCCTTGAGAATCGCCAGCAAGCCGACGACCATCTCGGCCCCGCGATCGACACAGATCCCGACCCGTGAATCCGGCTGCACGCCCTGTTTACGCAGGGCGTGTGCCAAGCGGTTGGCTTGCTCGTTCAGTTCGCGGTAAGTCAGGCGGCGCCCGCCATGCACCACTGCCAGGGCATCCGGAGTACGCTGCACCTGCGCCTCGAACAAACCATGAACGGTCTGCGCCTGCGGATACTCCAGTGCCGTGTCGTTGAATCCCACCAGCAACTGCTCACGCTCGCTGGCCGGCAGGATCGACAGGCCTTGCAACGACGCTTGCGGCGTCTGCTCCAGAGCCTCCACCAAATGCTCCAGCGTCGTGTGCATATAGCCGCAAACCCGCTGCGCACCGATCGACGAGGCCACCAGGGCAGTCAGGTTGAAACCGTCGCCCAGGTCGTCGACGTTCAAGGTCAGCGGGTAGTTGGTGCGCTCTTCGCCACTGAGGGCATGGATACCGTGCCAGGCCTGTACGGCCCGCTCGGAAACACTGCCGACGGCGCTATGCCGGTAGTTGAGCAAGGCGCTGAACAATGGCGTCGGCGCGGCCACGCCGCTGCAACGTTGGGCCAATGCCAGGGACGCGTGTTCGTGGCCCAGCAACGCGGTCAACCGCGCGTGGGTCGCCTTGACCCCGGCGCGTACACCCTGCCCGCCCACGGCAACCCGTAGCGGCAAGGTATTGATAAACATCCCCAGTGCCCGGTCGGCACCCTCGCCGCCCTGCATCCGGCCCATCAACACAGTGCCGAACACCACATCCCGGCGCCCCGACACCTTGCCCAGTACCTGGGCCCAGGCCAGGTGCACCAGGCTGGCGACACTCACCCCCAACTGCCGGGCCTGAGCCCGCAGGCGCTGGTCCAACTGCGCATCCAGCGCCTGGACCGCTTCCTCGATATCGCTGCCATCACCCTGTACATCCTGCAAACCGAACGGCAGGGTCGGTTCCTCCACCTCACCGAGCATGTCGCGGAAAAACGCTTCATGATCGGCCGGGCTGACACCCAGGCGCGCCTGGGCCACATAGTTGCGATATGGCACCGGCGCCGACAAGGCCTCGGTCTCACCGAGCAGCCAGGCCTGCATTTCATGCTGCACCACTTCCATCGCCATATGGTCCAGGGCCATATGGTGGAACAGCAGCATCGCGGTGATCCGCTGGTTGAGCGGATCTTCGGCATAGGCCAGACGCATCAGCGGTGCCTCGCTCACGTCCAGGCGGTAGTGACGCGGATCGAAGCGGCTGTGCAGTTGCGCACCGATATCGCCGGCGGCCGGGTCGAGTTCAAGCGCGTCAAGGTGCAGGCGCGCCTGGCGCCAGACCACCTGCACAGGTGAATCCAGGCCCTCCCAGACCACCCCGGTACGCAGGATGTCATGGCGGTCGATCACCATCTGCAAGGCCTGGACAAAGGCGCCCAGACGCTCGTGATTGTCAAAGGCAAACTGGGTCTGCAACACGTAGGGGTCGCCGGCCCGGGCCGCCAGGTGGTGATAGAGAATCCCCTCCTGCAACGGCGCCAGCGGGTAGATATCCTGCACATTGGCAGTCCCGCCCGGCACCGTCGCCACCACCTGGTCGATCTGGGCCTGGGTCAGGTTGGCCAGCGGCAGCAGGCCCGGGGTGATCCGCTCGCAACCGTCGACAATCAGGTTGGCCGGTACGCTGATTTCACGACCGCCACCGACGGCAGCGGCCAGCGCCGCCAGGGTCGGCTGGCTGAACAGCACGCGCACGTCGGCACTCAGGCCCAATTGACGCATGCGCTCGATCAGGCTCACCGCCAGCAGCGAGTGCCCACCGAGTTCGAAGAAGTGGTCATGGCGTCCGACCCGTTCGACTTTCAGCAACTCGGACCACAGTCGCGCCAGGGTGATTTCCAGCTCGCCCTCGGGGGCCTGGAACTCGCGACTGGCATAGGCGTCGGCGTCCGGTGCCGGCAAGGCCCGGCGATCCAGCTTGCCGTTGGCGGTCAGCGGGAACGACTCGAGGACGACAAAGGCACTGGGTACCATATATTCGGCCAGGGACGCCGCCAGCTCGCGACGCAGCTCCGGCACCGACAAGCTGCTGTCGGCCTCGGCAATCAGGTAGGCCACCAGACGTTTATGTCCGGGCTCATCCTGACGGGCCAGCACCACGGCTTCCTTGACGCCCGGGCAATCGGCCAGGCGAGCTTCGATCTCGCCCAGTTCGATACGGAAACCACGAATTTTCACCTGGTCGTCGTTACGCCCCAGGTACTCGACAACCCCGTCCGCGGTCCAGCGCGCCAGGTCGCCGGTGCGGTACAGCAGTGCTCCGGCCTCGGCGTTGAACGGGTCGGCGATGAATTGCGTGGCGGTCAGCTCCGGGCGGTTCAAATAGCCCTTGGCCACGCCCTGTCCACCGATATACAGCTCGCCGGCCACACCCACGGCCACCGGTTGGCGCAAGGCATCGAGGACATACACCTGGCTGTTGCCGATCGGCCGGCCGATGGGAATACCACCGTTGCCCACCGAAGTAATTTCATAAGTCGTGGAAAAGGTGGTGGCCTCGGTTGGACCGTAGCCGTTGAGCAGATGCTGCGGCGCGCCCTCTTCCAATACCCGGGCGATCACCGCCGGGTCCAGCACGTCGCCGCCGACGATCAGGTAGCGCAAGCGGCCAAAGGCTTCCATCAGGCCGTCGGCATATTGATGGAACAGGCCGGCGGTCATCCACAGCACGCTGACCGACCGTGCCAGCAACAGCGCGCGGAACTCGTCCAGGGACAGCAACACCGACTGCTCCACCACAACCACGCAACCGCCATTGAGCAGTGGTGCCCAGACGTCCAGGGTGCTGGCGTCAAAGGACGGGTTGGAAGCGAAGGCTACGCGGTCATCGGCGTTGAAATCGGCATAACCGTTGTTGATCACCAGGCGGCTGACGGCCCGGTGCGGCACCAGTACCCCTTTGGGCGTGCCGGTGGAGCCGGAGGTGTACATGATATAGGCCACCGACTCGGAGGACCCGGCCAGTGTCGGGTTCGGTACATCGGCGTCCAGTTCCAGGGTGTCCAGATCGACCCGCTGGATACCTTCGGGCACCGCGCTGCCGCTCAGGGTCAGGACCTGCCGCGCCGCGCTGTCATTCAGCATGAAGGCCTGGCGTTCCGCCGGCGCATTGATATCCAGCGGCACATAGGCCGCGCCGCACTTGATAATCGCCAGTTGGCCGGCCAGCAGGTCGAAGGAGCGGGCCAGCAGCAACGCCACCCGTTCGCCCGGCTGTACGCCGAGGCCGATCAGGTGGCGGGCCAGGCCATTGGCGCGACTGTTGAGTTGCTGGTAGGTCAGGCTCTGGCCATCCTGGACGGCAGCCACTGCGTCGGGCCGCACCGCCACTTGCAGTTCGAACAGGGCCTGCAGGCTGCTGTGCCGCGGATAGTCGCGCGCCGTGGCATTGAAGCCGTGCAGTACTTGCTGGCGCTCGGCCAGCGGAAGGATTTCCAGGTGCTGCAAGGGTGTCTGTGGCTGTTGCTCCAAAGCCTCGACCAACCCACCGAGGGCCGCCAGCATATAGTTGCCGACGCGCTGCGCACCGATCTCCGCCAGGGCCTGGACCGCCAGGCTGAAGTCTTCGCCCAGGTCGTCCACCGACAGGGTGATCGGATAGGTGCTCTGTTCTTCACCGCCGAGGCTGTGCAAACCGGCCCAGGCCTGCAGGGTCTCGGCCGAAGCCTGCGACTCGGCGGCGCTATGGCGGTAGTTGAGCAGCGAACTGAACAACGGCGCCGGCGCGGCCACGCCGCTGCAACGCTGGGCCAGGGCCAGGGAGGCGTGCTCGTGGCCGAGCAAGGCGGTCAGGCGCGCGTGGGTGGTCTTGACCCCTTCACGGACCCCGTGCCCCTCGAGTTTCACCCGCAACGGCAAGGTGTTGATAAACATGCCCAGGGCTCGATCGGCGCCCTCGCCGCCCTGCATCCGGCCCATCAGCACGGTGCCGAAGACCACATCGGACTTGCCCGAAACGGCGCCCACCACCCGCGCCCACGCCAGGTGATGCAGGCTCGCGGCGCTGACCCCCAGCTGCCGGGCCTGGGCCCGCAGGCGCAGGCTCAAATCGGCGGCGACCGGCACACGGACCTCTTCGATCAGCGGATGGCTGCCCGGGATTTCGACCACGCCAAACGGCAGCGTCGGTTCATCGACGTCCGCCAGCATGTCACGGAAAAAACCTTCATGGGCATCGGCCCCGGCCCCCAGCCGGACCTGCGCCACATAGTTGCGATACGGCACCGCCTCGGGCAAGGCATGGCCTTCGCCGAGCAGGTAGGCCTGCATCTCGACCTGCACCAGCTCCAGCGCGGCATGGTCGATGGCGATGTGATGGAACAACAGGATCGCCACCCAGCGCGCATTGGCCCGGTCCTCGGCGCAGACCAGGCGCATCAGCGGGGCCTGGCGCAGGTCGAGGCGGTAATGCCGGGAATCGTAGCGTTCGCGCAACTGGGTTTCGATATCCCCGTCGGCGGCTGCCAGTTCAAGCTCATCCACCGCCAGGGTGGCGTCGCGCAGCACCACCTGCACCGGCTCGTCGAGACCCTCCCAGACCATGGCGGTGCGCAGGATATCGTGACGCTCGATCACCGCTTGCAGGGCCTGGGCGAAATCGTCGAGGCGTTCGCGGTTATCGGCGCCGAACAGCGCCCGCAGCACATAGGGGTCACCCTGCCCGGCGGCCAGGTGATGATAGAGAATGCCTTCCTGCAGGGGCGCCAGCGGGTAGATATCCTGGACATTGCCGGCACCACCGGGCACCGCGTCGACGATACGGTCGATCGCCTCCTGGCTGAGGTCGGCCAGCGGCAGCATGTCCGCGGTAATCCGGAAGGCCGGGCTCAACCAGTCCCCGCCGTTTCGAGCCACCAGCTTGAGCAGTTCCGCCTTATGCACGCCGAGACTGTCGAGCACGGCGCTGTCAAGGCCCTCATCGTCACCGAGAATCACCAGATCGTCTTCTTCCTGTTGAAGACGGATCGCGTGCGTGGAAAGAACTGCCATCAATTCGCTGAAGTGCATCGAATAACCTGCTGTTTATCATTTCGGAGAGGGTGACAGCCCAAAGGCTCGGTGTCGGAGACAGCGTTTCGCGCGATAAAAGATCGGAGGGGCTTCGAAGCTCGAAGACAACACGGGAGTCCGGGCGCAGGCGTGATCGGGTCCGCAGCAACAAAGGGCTGCGGTCCACTGACACCAGCGAAACATCCCATTCGCCATGCTCCCCACAGGCCTCAAAAATTAGAGCATCCACGGGCGACTGTCTGTCATGGGAAGCCGGGACAAGGCGTGCTGAAAGCACGCCCTGCCGGGGGTTGCACAGGAGGGAGAAAAGAAAGGGGCGACGGCCCGACCGATTGCGAATCGGGCGGGCCGTGCCGGGGCTTCAGATACGGCGTTTGCGATTGAGCATCGGAATCTTCGTCTGCGGTACCTCCAGCCGTTGAATAGTGCCCACCGAGGCAGCCACCTGGATCAGCGTCGGCTGGCCGAAGAGCACCCGCACATCGGCTTCCAGATTGGCCTGGCGCATCCGCTCGATCAGGCTCACCGCCAGCAACGAGTGGCCGCCCAGTTCGAAGAAGTGGTCGTGGCGCCCCACCCGTTCGACCTTGAGCAAATCGGCCCAGAGTGCCGCCAACCGGACTTCCACTTCACCCACCGGGGCTTCGTAGACACGCGAGGCGTAGGCGCTGCTGTCCGGCACCGGCAGGGCCTTGCGGTCGAGCTTGCCGTTGGGAGTCAGCGGCAAGGCGTCGAGCTGCATATAGGCCGCCGGCAGCATGTAGTCCGGCAGCAGTCCTTGCAGATAAGCGCGCAAGGTGCCGCTGTCCGGCACCACACCGACGTTGGCCAGGGTGAAATACGCCACCAGGCGGGTTTCACCCGGCACATCTTCACGGGCCATCACCACCGACTCCTGAACCTCGGGGTGTTTGGCCAGGCACGCTTCGATCTCGCCCAGTTCGATACGGAAACCACGGATCTTCACCTGGTCGTCGTTACGGCCCAGGTATTCGATATTGCCGTCCGCCAGGTAACGACCCAGGTCGCCGGTGCGGTACATCCGGGCATTCGGCGTGATGGCGAACGGGTCCTGGAGAAAGCGTTCGGCAGTCAGGTCATCACGGTTCAGGTAACCCCGGGCCACGCCGGCGCCGCCGATGTAGATTTCACCCGGAACACCCAGCGGAACGGGCTGTTGCTGCTCGTCCAGCAGGTAGAACCGGGTGTTGCCGACCGGTTTGCCGATATGCGGGGCAAAGCCGTCTTCGCGATCCATCGCCACCCAGCTTGAGTAGGTGGTGGTTTCCGAAGGGCCATAGAGGTTGCACAGGCGTTGGACGCCGGTCTTCTCGAACAGCGATTCCACCAGGCTGCGTTTAAGGGCTTCGCCCGCCACGTTGACCGTGTGCACCGATTTCGGCACGCCGCCTACTTCCAGCAGGGCCTTGAGCGCGGATGGAACGGTGTTGATCAAACCAATATCATGTTCGCCGTGTTGCAGTTCCAGGACGTTTTTCACTACGTCGATGCTGCCGCCCGAGGTCAGAGGGGCGAAGCACTCGTAGACCGCCAGGTCGAAGTTCAGCGAGGTGGAAAACAATGTCTTGTTCAACGCCGAACCGTCGAAAGCCTTGTGGGCCCAGGTCAGGAAGTTCACGGTGTTGCGGTGTTCGATCATCACGCCCTTGGGCAGACCGGTCGAACCCGAGGTGTAGATCAGATAGGCCAGATGCGCCGAAGTCAGCCCCGACACCTGCGGATTCTGGGCGGACTCATCCTGCCAGGTGCCCTGGTCGAGATTGATCACGGGCACCGTAACGCCCGCTAACAGATTCCGGGTAGAGGTTTGGGCCAGGACCGCCGCCGGAGCGCTGTCCTGCAACATATAGGCAATCCGCTCCGCCGGATAAGCCGGGTCCAACGGTACATAACCGCCGCCTGCCTTGAGAATCGCCAGCAGCCCGACAACCATCTCAGCCCCACGCTCAACACAGATCCCCACCCGCGAATCCGGCCGCACACCCTGTTTACGTAGGGTATGCGCCAGGCGGTTGGCCTGCTCATTGAGTTCGCGATAGCTCAGACGACGCTCGCCATGCACCACCGCCAGGGCCTGCGGCGTACGCTGTACCTGCGCCTCGAACAACCCATGAATGGTCTGCGCCTGCGGATAATCCAGCACGGTAGCGTTGAGCCCGAACAACAACTGCTCGCGCTCAGTCGCCGGCAACACCGACAGCCGTCCCAGCGGCACCTCCACGTTCTGCTCCAACGCCCCCACCACACTCGCCAGCGCGACCTGCATATAACCGCAGATCCGTTGCGCATCGACGCCGGCAGTCGCCTGTACCGTCAGACTGAAGCCCACGTCGTTATCGTCCACCGACAGCGTCAGCGGATAGTTGGTGCGCTCGCCGCCCCCCAGGCTTTCGATACCCTGCCAGGCATCCAGCGCCTGCTGGCTGACCTCACCGGCACCGTGCCGATAGTTGAGCAAGGCGCTGAACAGCGGCGTCGGCGCCGGCACCCCGCTGCAACGCTGGGCCAGCGCCAGGGACGCATGCTCATGGCCCAGCAGCGCGGTCAGCCGGCCATGGGCCGCCTTGAGCGCGGCCCGCGTGCCCAAGGCGCCAAGGTCCAGACGTAGCGGCAAGGTGTTGATAAACATCCCCAGCGCCCGATCCGCGCCCGCGCCGCCCTGCATCCGGCCCAGCAGCACGGTACCGAACACGACTTTCTCGCGTCGGCAGAGGCGGCCCAGCACCAAGCCCCAGGCCAGGTGCACCAGGCTTGCCGCGCTGACACCCGATTGCCGGGCACGGCCACGCAGGCGCTGGGACAGCTCAAGGTCCAGCGTCAGGTGGGCTTCGGCGATCGCCTGTTGGTCACCCCGCACTTCCTGCTGTTCGAACGGCAGGGTCGGCTCGTCGATATCGCCGAGCATCTCGCGGAAGAAGGTTTCGTGGGCCTCCTGGCTGACACCCAGGCGGGCCTGGGCCACATAGTTGCGATACGGCATGGCCGGAGCCAATGGCGTCGCCTGCCCACGCAGGCTGGCCTGCATTTCCTGTTGCACCACGGCTATCGTGGTGTGGTCGATGGCAATGTGATGGAACAGCAGCACGCCCACCCAGCGCTGGTTGAGCGTATCTTCGCTGACCGCCAGGTGCAGCAGCGGCGCCTGTTGCAGATTCAGGCGCAAGTGCGCCGGATCGAAGCGCTGCAGCAGTTGCGCCAGCGGTCCGGCGTCTCCCGGGGTCGACTCAAAGAACTCGACCATCAGCCGGGTCTGGCGCCAGACCACTTGCACCGGTGTCTCCAGCCCTTCCCAGACGATCGAGGTGCGCAACACATCGTGACGATCGATCACGCTTTGCAGCGCCCGGATAAAGTCATCCAGGCGTTGGCGGCTGTCGAAGCTGAACTGCGATTGCAGCACATAGGGATCACCTTCGCCGGCCGACAGGTGATGGAACAGGATGCCCTCCTGCAATGGCGCCAGCGGGTAGATATCCTGCACATTGGCGGCACCGCCAGGCACCGTTTCCACCACCCGGTCGATCTGTGCCTGGGTCAGGCTGACCAGTGGCAACAGG
>NZ_JALJES010000034.1:0-33880 GCF_023242525.1 Pseudomonas sp. MWU12-2319 | reverse complement strand
ACTAGGCCCGGTTTCTTGTTTCAGACTGACGTCTTACTCGGCAGAAACAGCTTCGCCGGCAGTAGCACGATCAACCAACTCGACGTACGCCATAGGCGCGTTGTCGCCAGTGCGGAAACCGCACTTGAGGATGCGCAGGTAGCCACCCTCACGGGTAGCGTAACGCTTGCCCAGGTCGTTGAAGAGCTTACCAACGATAGCTTTCGAACGAGTACGGTCGAAAGCCAGACGGCGGTTAGCCAGGCTATCTACTTTGGCCAGAGTGATCAGCGGCTCAGCAACGCGACGCAGTTCTTTGGCTTTTGGCAGAGTCGTTTTGATCAGCTCGTGCTCGAACAGCGACACCGCCATGTTTTGAAACATGGCCTTGCGGTGCGAGCTGGTGCGGCTCAGGTGACGACCACTTTTACGATGACGCATGGTTCATTCCTTACCAAACACTACGTTCGGTGATTACGACGATCAGGCAGTCGCCTTGTCGTCCTTCTTAAGACTTGCAGGCGGCCAGTTGTCGAGGCGCATGCCGAGGGACAGACCGCGGGAGGCCAGAACGTCCTTGATTTCAGTCAAGGATTTCTTGCCCAGGTTCGGAGTCTTCAACAGCTCTACTTCGGTACGCTGAATCAGGTCGCCGATGTAGTAGATGTTTTCCGCCTTAAGGCAGTTGGCCGAACGTACAGTCAGTTCCAGATCGTCAACCGGGCGAAGCAGGATCGGATCGATCTCGTCTTCTTGCTCGATAACCACTGGCTCACTGTCACCTTTGAGGTCGACGAACGCAGCCAACTGCTGTTGCAGGATGGTTGCAGCGCGGCGGATAGCCTCTTCAGGATCCAGGGTACCGTTGGTTTCCAGATCAATAACCAGTTTGTCCAGGTTGGTACGCTGCTCGACACGGGCGTTTTCCACCACGTAAGCGATACGGCGAACCGGGCTGAACGAAGAGTCAAGCTGCAAGCGACCGATGCTGCGGCTTTCGTCTTCATCGCTCTGACGCGAGTCTGCTGGTTCATAACCACGACCACGAGCTACGGTGAGCTTCATGTTCAAGGCGCCGTTAGACGCCAGGTTGGCGATTACGTGATCGGGATTAACGATCTCGACATCATGATCCAGCTGAATATCGGCAGCGGTAACCACCCCCGAACCCTTCTTCGACAAGGTCAGCGTAACTTCGTCACGGCCGTGCAGCTTGATAGCCAGACCTTTAAGGTTCAACAGGATTTCAATGACGTCTTCCTGTACACCTTCGATGGCGCTGTACTCGTGGAGCACACCGTCAATCTCGGCCTCGACTACTGCACAGCCTGGCATTGAGGACAACAGGATGCGGCGCAGCGCGTTGCCCAGGGTGTGGCCAAAACCACGCTCGAGAGGCTCGAGGGTGATCTTAGCGCGGGTTGGACTGACAACCTGCACGTCAATGTGACGGGGTGTCAGGAACTCATTTACCGAAATCTGCATGGATGCACCTATTTTCTAGCCCTTACTTGGAGTAGAGCTCGACAATCAGGCTTTCGTTGATGTCGGCGGAGAGGTCACTGCGAGCAGGCACGTTCTTGAAAACGCCCGACTTCTTCTCAGTGTCCACTTCTACCCATTCTACGCGGCCACGCTGGGCACACAGATCGAGAGCCTGGACAATGCGCAGTTGATTCTTAGCTTTCTCACGAATAGCTACCACGTCACCAGCACGAACCTGGTAGGACGGGACGTTGACGGTTTTGCCGTTAACGCTGATCGACTTGTGCGATACCAGTTGACGGGATTCGGCACGAGTCGAGCCAAAACCCATACGGTATACAACGTTGTCCAGACGGCATTCGAGCAGTTGCAGCAGGTTTTCACCGGTTGCGCCTTTACGGCCGGCAGCTTCTTTGTAGTAGCCGCTGAACTGACGCTCAAGAACGCCATAAATACGACGGACCTTCTGCTTTTCACGCAGTTGGGTGCCGTAGTCGGACTGGCGACCGCGGCGTTGGCCGTGGATACCAGGTGCTGCTTCGATGTTGCACTTGGATTCGATAGCGCGCACGCCGCTCTTCAGGAAGAGATCGGTGCCTTCGCGACGAGCCAGTTTGCATTTTGGACCAATGTAACGAGCCATTCTTTACAATCTCCTGGATTACACGCGGCGCTTCTTCGGCGGACGGCACCCGTTGTGCGGGATTGGCGTCACGTCGGTGATGCTGGCGATCTTATAGCCACAGCCGTTCAATGCACGGACAGCGGACTCACGACCTGGACCTGGACCTTTGACGTTAACGTCGAGGTTTTTCAGGCCGTATTCCAGCGCAGCTTGACCAGCACGTTCAGCAGCTACTTGAGCAGCGAACGGGGTGGACTTGCGGGAACCGCGGAAACCCGAACCACCGGAGGTAGCCCAAGAAAGAGCGTTACCTTGACGGTCGGTAATGGTCACGATGGTGTTGTTGAAAGACGCGTGGATGTGGGCGATGCCATCAACCACTGTCTTTTTAATTTTCTTACGAGGACGAGCAGCAGGTTTTGCCATGACTAGATTCCTGTCGATTCGCTGGTGCGATTACTTGCGGATCGGCTTACGCGGACCTTTGCGAGTACGCGCGTTGGTCTTGGTACGCTGACCGCGTACTGGCAGACCACGACGATGGCGCAGACCGCGGTAGCAGCCCAAGTCCATCAAGCGTTTGATTTTCATGTTGATTTCGCGACGCAGGTCACCTTCAGTGGTGAACTTCGCCACTTCGCCACGCAGCTGTTCAATCTGCTCGTCGCTCAGATCCTTGATCTTTGCGGCTGGGTTGACCCCAGTCACTGCACAAATTTTCTGTGCAGTAGTGCGACCAACACCATAGATGTAGGTCAGCGAGATAACAGTGTGCTTGTTATCTGGAATGTTAACGCCTGCAATACGGGCCATTCAGTGGGACTCCAATTGACAGCTACCTACGCCCCGGAAGCCAAGAAATAGGGCGCGAGATAATATCGCTGTAATAACAAATAATCAACCCAGCAGCGCACTAGCTGCTGGGCTTTTAGCAGATCACACTCAGCCTTGGCGCTGTTTGTGACGCGGTTCCGCGCTGCAAATTACTCGAACCACACCTTCGCGGCGAATAATCTTGCAGTTACGGCACAGCTTTTTCACCGATGCACGAACTTTCATCACCAACTCCTCGAACCTTATGGGTCAGCGCAGCATGCCGCTGCCGTAACCCTTCAGGTTGGCTTTCTTCATCAGGGATTCGTACTGGTGCGAAACGAGGTGCGATTGTACTTGGGACATGAAGTCCATCACAACCACGACCACGATCAGCAACGAGGTCCCGCCAAGGTAGAACGGAACGTTTGCCGCAACCACCAGGAACTGGGGAAGCAGGCACACGGCCGTCATATAAAGAGCACCGAACATGGTCAAACGGGTCAGAACGCCATCAATGTAGCGCGCCGACTGCTCGCCTGGACGGATACCCGGAATAAAGGCACCGGACTTCTTCAGGTTTTCCGCTACGTCTTTCGGATTGAACATCAACGCCGTATAGAAGAAGCAGAAGAAAATAATCCCTGCACTAAACAGCAGAATATTCAACGGCTGACCAGGAGCGATCGACTGCGAGATGTCCTGCAACCAGCCCATACCTTCAGACTGACCGAACCAGGCACCCAGCGAAGCCGGGAACAGCAAGATGCTGCTCGCGAAGATAGCAGGAATAACACCGGCCATATTCACCTTCAGCGGCAGGTGGCTGGTCTGCGCAGCAAAGACCTTGCGGCCCTGCTGACGCTTGGCGTAGTGAACAGCAATACGACGCTGGCCACGCTCAATGAACACCACGAAACCGATGATCGCTACTGCCAGCAAACCGATGGCAACCAAAGCGAAGATGTTGATATCGCCCTGACGTGCAGACTCGAAAGACTGCCCGATTGCTCTCGGAAGACCGGCGACGATACCCGAAAAAATCAACATCGAGATACCGTTACCAACACCGCGCTCGGTAATCTGCTCGCCCAACCACATCATGAACATCGCGCCGGCCACAAAAGTGGACACCGCAACGAAATGGAAGCTGAAGCCAGCACTAAACGAGACGCCCTGGTTAGCCAGGCCAATGGACATGCCAATGGCTTGAACCAGTGCCAGGACGACGGTGCCATAGCGGGTGTATTGGCTGATCTTACGACGACCAGCCTCACCTTCCTTCTTCAACTGCTCCAGCTGCGGGCTGACGGCGCTCATCAACTGCATGATGATCGATGCCGAAATGTACGGCATGATCCCCAGTGCAAAGATGCTCATCCGCTCCAGCGCGCCGCCGGAAAACATGTTGAACAAGCTAAGAATGGTCCCCTCATTCTGTCGAAACAGGTCCGCCAGCCGGTCCGGGTTGATACCAGGAACTGGGATGTGCGCGCCTATCCGGTAGACGATAATCGCCAGGAATAGAAAACGCAGTCGAGCCCAGAGCTCGGATAACCCGCCTTTGCTGAGCGCTGAGAGAGCACCTTGCTTAGCCATTTATTCCTCGAACTTGCCGCCAGCTGCTTCGATAGCCGCACGCGCACCTTTGGTGGCGGCGATGCCCTTGATAGTTACTGCGCGAGTCACTTCGCCCGACAGCATGATTTTCACACGCTGTACGTTCTGGTTGATCACGTTGGCATCTTTCAGGGACTGCACGGTGACGATGTCGCCGTCCACTTTGGCCAGCTCGGACAGACGCACTTCTGCGCGGTCCATGGCTTTCAGGGAAACGAAACCGAACTTCGGCAGGCGACGATGCAGCGGCTGTTGGCCGCCTTCAAAGCCTGGAGCAATGGTGCCACCGGAGCGGGAGGTCTGACCTTTGTGGCCACGGCCACCGGTCTTACCCAAACCGCTACCGATACCACGGCCCGGACGATGCTTTTCGCGGCGGGAACCCGGCGCTGGACTCAGATCATTGAGTTTCATCGATTAACCCTCTACACGCAGCATGTAGTAAGCCTTGTTGATCATCCCGCGATTCTCGGGAGTATCCAGGACTTCTACAGTGTGACCGATGCGACGCAGACCCAGACCCTTAACGCACAGTCTGTGGTTAGGGATGCGGCCGGTCATGCTTTTGATCAGCGTTACTTTTACAGTTGCCATGATCAACGGATCTCCGCTGCAGTTTTGCCGCGCTTGGCAGCAATGGACTCAGGGGACTGCATCGCTTTCAAACCTTTGAAAGTGGCGTGAACCACGTTTACCGGGTTAGTCGAGCCGTAGCACTTGGCCAGAACGTTCTGCACACCAGCGACTTCGAGGACAGCACGCATAGCGCCGCCAGCGATGATACCGGTACCTTCAGAAGCAGGCTGCATGTAAACCTTCGAAGCGCCGTGGGCGGACTTCATGGCGTACTGCAGGGTGGTGCCGTTCAGATCAACCTGGATCATGTTGCGGCGAGCAGCTTCCATAGCCTTCTGGATCGCAGCAGGCACTTCACGTGACTTGCCACGGCCGAAGCCTACACGGCCCTTGCCATCACCTACCACGGTCAACGCGGTGAAGGTGAAGATACGGCCGCCTTTAACGGTTTTGGCTACGCGGTTAACTTGAACCAGCTTCTCGATGTAGCCTTCGTCGCGCTTTTGGTCGTTATTTGACATAACTTAGAACTCCAGCCCAGCTTCACGAGCAGCATCAGCCAGCGCCTTGACGCGGCCGTGGTACTTGAAGCCAGAGCGGTCGAAAGCCACCTGCGAGACGCCAGCGGCTTTAGCACGCGTAGCGACCAGCTGGCCAACCTTAGTGGCCGCGTCGATGTTGCCAGTGGCACCATCACGCAGTTCTTTGTCCAAAGTCGAGGCACTTGCCAGGACTTTGTTGCCGTCGGCCGAAATGACCTGGGCGTAGATGTGCTGCGAAGAGCGGAACACGCAGAGACGCACGACTTCGAGTTCGTGCATTTTCAGGCGTGCTTTGCGAGCGCGACGCAGTCGAGTAACTTTTTTGTCGGTCATTTGCTATGCCCTACTTCTTCTTGGCTTCTTTACGACGGACGACTTCGTCCGCGTAGCGCACACCTTTGCCTTTGTACGGCTCTGGTGGACGGAAGTCGCGGATCTCAGCGGCCACCTGACCTACCAGCTGCTTATCGATGCCCTTGATCAGGATATCGGTTTGGCTAGGGGTCTCAGCGGTGATGCCTTCCGGCAGTTCGTAATCCACTGGGTGCGAGAAGCCAAGGGCCAGGTTCAAAACCGTGCCTTTTGCTTGCGCTTTGTAACCAACACCGACCAGCTGGAGCTTACGCTCGAAGCCTTGGCTTACGCCTTGGACCATGTTGTTTACCAACGCACGCGTGGTACCGGCCATTGCGCGAGTTTGTTGATCGCCATTGCGAGCAGCGAAACGCAGCTCACCAGCTTCTTCAACGATCTCAACGGACGAATGGATGTTCAGTTCAAGAGTACCCTTGGCACCCTTCACCGAAAGCTGTTGGCCTGCGAATTTGACTTCGACACCGGCTGGCAGCTTAACGGGGTTCTTAGCGACGCGAGACATGCTTATCCCCCCTTAGAACACAGTGCAAAGAACTTCGCCGCCGACACCGGCAGCGCGCGCAGCACGATCCGTCATCACACCTTTGTTGGTGGAGACGATAGACACGCCGAGACCGCCACGAACTTTCGGCAGATCCTCAACGGACTTGTACTGACGCAGGCCTGGACGGCTAACGCGCTTCACTTCCTCGATGACCGGACGGCCTTCGAAGTATTTCAGCTCGATGGATAGCAACGGCTTGGTTTCGCTGCTGATCTGATAACCCGCGATGTAACCTTCGTCCTTCAGGACTTTTGCTACAGCCACCTTCAACGTGGAAGACGGCATGCTTACGACGGACTTTTCAGCCATCTGGGCATTACGGATTCGAGTTAGCATGTCCGCTAACGGGTCCTGCATACTCATGGGCTAGACGCTCCTGATACAAAAAGAATTAGCCTTGCGGCTACAACTGTCGCCGAGTATCTCCACACGTAAAAAGTGCAGGCTCAGGCGAGCCGGTCATTCTAGACACACCCCAGAAATGAATCAAGCCCCAAAAGGGGCTTGATTCAAACTCAAGGTCACCGGTGGTCGGTTCTTGCGAGACCGACCACCGTGACTTGGGCGGTGTGGCTTACCAGCTGGCTTTAACCAGACCTGGTACGTCACCACGCATGGCCGCTTCACGCAGCTTGTTACGGCCGAGGCCGAACTTGCGGTAAACGCCGTGCGGACGACCAGTGATGCGGCAGCGGTTACGCATGCGCGAGGCGCTTGCGTCACGTGGCTGCTTCTGCAGGGCTACCGAAGCTTCCCAACGTGCTTCTGGACTTGCGTTCAGATCGACGATGATAGCTTTCAGTGCTGCACGCTTGGTGGCGTACTTGGCAACGGTGAGCTGACGCTTCAGCTCACGGTTTTTCATGCTCTTCTTGGCCATTTTCCTACTCCAATCAGTTGCGGAACGGGAATTTGAAAGCACGCAGCAATGCGCGACCTTCATCATCGTTCTTGGCAGTGGTGGTCAGGGTAATGTCCAGACCGCGCAGAGCATCGATCTTGTCGTAATCGATTTCCGGGAAAATGATCTGCTCTTTCACGCCCATGCTGTAGTTGCCACGACCGTCGAAGGACTTGGCATTCAGGCCGCGGAAGTCGCGAACCCGAGGCAGGGAGATCGACAGCAGACGATCCAGGAACTCATACATACGATCGCGACGCAGGGTCACTTTGACACCGATCGGCCAACCTTCGCGGACTTTGAAGCCAGCGATGGATTTGCGAGCGTGAGTCACAACGACTTTCTGGCCGGTGATCTTCTCCAGGTCAGCCACAGCGTGCTCGATGACTTTCTTGTCACCGATCGCTTCGCCCAGACCCATGTTCAGGGTGATCTTGGTAATGCGCGGAACTTCCATCACGTTCGCCAGCTTAAGTTCTTCCTTAAGCTTCGGAGCGATTTCCTTCCGGTAAATCTCTTTCAGTCGTGCCATGGTCTTCTACCTAGCAGTGTTCAAGCATCAACCGCTTTTTGGGTCGACTTGAAGACACGAATTTTTTTGCCGTCTTCTACTTTGAAACCAACGCGGTCAGCCTTGTTGGTTTCGCCGTTGAAAATGGCGACGTTGGAAGCGTGCAGTGGCGCTTCTTTTTCGACGATACCGCCCTGTACGCCCGACATCGGGTTAGGCTTGGTATGACGCTTGACCAGGTTCAGACCACCGACGACCAGACGGTCATCAGCGAGAACCTTAAGCACCTTACCGCGCTTACCTTTGTCTTTGCCGGCGATCACGATGATCTCGTCGTCACGACGAATCTTTTGCATGTCGGATCTCCTTACAGCACTTCTGGGGCGAGCGAGACGATCTTCATGAACTTCTCATTACGAAGTTCACGGGTCACTGGCCCAAAGATACGGGTGCCGATCGGCTCTTGCTTGTTGTTCAACAGAACAGCAGCGTTGCCATCAAAGCGGATAATGGAGCCGTCAGCACGACGAACGCCATGGCGAGTGCGGACTACGACAGCAGTCATCACTTGGCCTTTCTTCACTTTACCGCGCGGAATTGCTTCCTTGACGGTTACTTTGATGATGTCACCGATACCAGCGTAACGACGATGCGAGCCACCCAGCACCTTGATGCACATAACGCGGCGAGCGCCGCTGTTATCGGCCACATCGAGCATGGATTGAGTCTGAATCATATAATTTCTCCGACCCCTAGCCCTTAGACTTCCACAGCGCGTTCGAGAACATCAACCAGCGCCCAAGACTTGGTCTTGGCCATCGGACGAGTTTCACGAATCGTGACCTTGTCGCCAATGTGGCACTGGTTGGTTTCGTCGTGCGCGTGCAGCTTAGTCGAACGCTTAACGTATTTACCGTAGATCGGGTGCTTGACGCGACGCTCGATCAGAACGGTGATGGTCTTGTCCATTTTGTCGCTGACAACACGGCCAGTCAGCGTACGGACGGTCTTTTCGGCTTCAGCCATGATTACTTACCTGCCTGCTGGTTGAGCACAGTCTTCACACGAGCGATGTCGCGCTTAACTTGCGAGAGCAGGTGAGACTGCCCCAACTGGCCAGTTGCTTTCTGCATACGCAGATTGAACTGGTCGCGCAGCAGGCCGAGCAGTTGCTCGTTCAGCTGCTGTGCTGATTTTTCACGAAGTTCATTCGCTTTCATCACATCACCGTCCGTTTAACAAAAGCGGTGGCGAGCGGCAGCTTTGCAGCAGCCAGGGCAAAAGCCTCACGCGCCAGCTCTTCAGTAACACCCTCGATTTCATACAGGACTTTGCCTGGCTGAATCTGGGCAACCCAGTACTCCACGTTACCCTTACCTTTACCCATCCGAACTTCGAGGGGCTTTTTGGAGATAGGCTTGTCCGGGAACACACGGATCCAGATCTTGCCGCCACGTTTTACGTGACGGGTCAGAGCACGACGCGCTGACTCGATCTGACGAGCGGTGAGACGACCACGAGCAACAGACTTCAGCGCGAACTCGCCGAAGCTGACTTTGCTACCGCGCTGAGCCAGACCACGGTTGTGGCCTGTCATCTGCTTGCGGAACTTCGTACGCTTTGGTTGCAACATTTGGCGTACCCCTTACTTAGCAGCTTTTTTACGAGGCGCTGGTGCTTGTGGTTTCAGTTCTTCTTGGCGACCACCAATTACTTCGCCTTTGAAGATCCAAACCTTTACACCGATCACACCGTAAGTGGTGTGAGCTTCGTAGTTGGCATAGTCGATGTCGGCACGCAGGGTGTGCAGTGGCACACGACCTTCGCGATACCATTCAGTACGTGCGATTTCAGCACCGCCGAGACGACCGCTCACTTGGATTTTGATGCCTTTGGCACCAATGCGCATGGCGTTCTGTACGGCGCGCTTCATGGCGCGACGGAACATCACACGACGCTCCAGCTGCTGAGCTACGCTCTGGGCAACCAGCATACCGTCGAGCTCCGGCTTGCGGATCTCTTCGATATTGATGTGCACAGGCACACCCATTTGCTTGGTCAGGTCCTGACGCAGTTTCTCAACATCCTCACCTTTCTTCCCGATAACGATACCTGGACGAGCGGTGTGGATGGTGATGCGTGCAGTTTGGGCCGGACGATGGATATCGATACGGCTTACGGACGCGCTTTTTAGTTTGTCTTGGAGGTACTCACGCACTTTCAGATCTGCGAGCAAATAGTCCGCATAAGTCCGACCGTCTGCGTACCAGACGGAGGTGTGCTCCTTGACGATTCCCAGGCGAATGCCAATGGGATGTACTTTCTGACCCATCTCTTCGACTCCGTTACTTGTCAGCAACCTTGACAGTGATATGGCAAGACCGCTTGACGATGCGATCAGCCCGGCCTTTGGCACGTGGCATGATGCGCTTCAGCGAACGCCCTTCGTTGACGAAAACGGTGCTGACCTTCAGGTCATCAACGTCTGCGCCTTCGTTATGCTCGGCGTTGGCTACGGCCGACTCCAGCACTTTCTTCATGATCTCGGCGGCTTTCTTACTGCTGAAAGCCAACAAGTTGAGCGCTTCGCCCACCTTCTTCCCGCGGATCTGGTCGGCGACCAAGCGGGCTTTCTGGGCGGAGATTCGAGCGCCCGACAACTTAGCGGCTACTTCCATTTCCTAACCCCTTAACGCTTGGCTTTCTTGTCAGCCACGTGCCCACGATATGTGCGGGTACCGGCAAACTCGCCCAGTTTGTGGCCGACCATGTCTTCGTTCACGAGAACGGGGACGTGTTGACGACCGTTATGCACAGCGATGGTCAAACCGACCATTTGTGGCAGGATCATGGAACGGCGCGACCAGGTCTTAACTGGTTTGCGATCGTTCTTTTCCGCCGCCACTTCGATCTTCTTCAGTAGGTGAAGATCGATAAAAGGACCTTTTTTCAGAGAACGTGGCACTGTCGTATCCCTCTATTTACTTGCGACGACGGACGATCATTTTGTCGGTACGCTTATTACCACGAGTCTTCGCGCCCTTAGTCGGGAAGCCCCACGGCGATACCGGATGACGACCACCAGAGGTACGACCTTCACCACCACCATGTGGGTGGTCAACCGGGTTCATGGCAACACCACGAACGGTTGGGCGAACGCCACGCCAGCGTTTGGCACCGGCTTTACCCAGGGAACGCAGGCTGTGCTCGGAGTTCGAGACTTCGCCCAGCGTTGCACGGCATTCCGACAGCACTTTACGCATTTCACCGGAGCGCAGACGCAGGGTCACGTAGACACCTTCACGAGCGATCAGCTGAGCCGAAGCACCAGCGGAACGAGCGATCTGTGCACCTTTACCTGGCTTCAATTCGATGCCGTGTACGGTGGAACCCACTGGGATGTTGCGCAGTTGCAGAGCGTTACCTGGCTTGATTGGAGCCAGAGCGCCTGCGATCAGCTGGTCGCCAGCACTCACGCCTTTAGGCGCGATGATGTAGCGACGCTCGCCGTCTGCGTACAGCAGCAGAGCGATGTGAGCAGTACGGTTTGGATCGTATTCGATACGCTCGACAGTGGCAGAGATGCCATCTTTGTCGTTGCGACGGAAATCGACCAGACGATAATGCTGCTTATGACCACCACCGATGTGACGAGTGGTAATACGGCCATTGTTGTTACGACCACCAGTCTTCGATTTTTTCTCGAGCAGCGGTGCGTGAGGAGCGCCTTTATGCAGCTCCTTGTTGACCACCTTGACCACAAAACGGCGGCCAGGGGAAGTCGGTTTGCATTTAACGATTGCCATGATGCACCCCTTCCTTACTCAGCACTGCTGCTGAAATCGAGATCTTGGCCTGGCTGAAGGGAGATAACTGCCTTCTTCCAGTCATTACGCTTGCCCAGACCGCGAGCAGTGCGTTTGCTTTTACCCAGGACATTCAGGGTAGTCACACGCTCTACTTTCACGCTGAACAGGCTTTCGACGGCCTTCTTGATTTCCAGCTTGGTTGCGTCAGTCGCAACCTTGAAAACGAACTGACCTTTCTTGTCTGCCAGGACCGTAGCCTTCTCGGAAACGTGCGGGCCAAGCAGAACTTTAAATACGCGTTCCTGGTTCATCCCAGCAGCTCCTCGAATTTCTTCACGGCCGACACGGTGATCAACACCTTGTCGTATGCGATCAGACTAACTGGATCGGAACCCTGTACGTCACGGACATCAACGTGTGGCAGGTTACGAGCAGCCAGGTACAGGTTCTGATCAACAGCGTCGGACACGATCAGAACGTCGGTCAGACTCATGCCAGTCAGTTTGTTCAGCAGGTCTTTGGTTTTCGGCGTTTCAACAGCGAAATCCTGAACCACGACCAGACGATCAGTACGCACCAGCTCAGCAAGGATGGAACGCATTGCTGCGCGATACATCTTCTTGTTCAGCTTCTGGGAGTGATCCTGAGGACGAGCTGCGAAAGTGGTACCGCCGCCACGCCAGATTGGGCTACGGATGGTACCGGCACGAGCACGGCCAGTACCTTTCTGACGCCATGGGCGCTTACCGCCACCGGAAACGTCGGAACGGGTCTTTTGCTGCTTGCTACCCTGACGGCCGCCAGCCATGTAGGCCACGACTGCTTGGTGAACCAGCGTCTCGTTGAATTCGCCGCCAAATGTCAGTTCGGAAACTTCGATTGCCTGAGCGTCATTTACATTTAATTGCATGTCAGCTTCCCCTTAACCGCGAGCCTTGGCTGCTGGACGTACAACCAGGTTGCCGCCAGTAGCGCCAGGAACAGCGCCCTTGACCAACAACAGATTGCGTTCAGCGTCCACGCGCACTACTTCAAGGGACTGCACGGTCACGCGCTCAGCGCCCATATGACCGGACATTTTTTTGCCCTTGAATACACGACCAGGAGTCTGGCACTGGCCGATAGAGCCTGGAACGCGGTGGGACACGGAGTTACCGTGGGTATTATCTTGCCCGCGGAAGTTCCAACGCTTGATCGTACCCTGGAAGCCTTTACCCTTGGACTGACCGGTTACATCAACCAGTTGACCAGCGGCGAAGATTTCAGCGTTGATCAGATCGCCGGCCTGGTAGTCGCCGTCTTCAAGACGGAACTCCATTACGGTACGACCAGCGGCAACGTTCGCTTTAGCGAAGTGGCCAGCTTGAGCAGCTGTAACACGCGAAGCACGACGCTCGCCGACAGTGACTTGCACTGCACGATAGCCATCGGTTTCTTCAGTTTTGAACTGGGTGACGCGATTCGGCTCGATCTCAATGACCGTAACCGGAATGGAGACACCTTCTTCGGTGAAAATACGGGTCATACCGCATTTACGACCGACTACACCAATAGTCATGTTGTAAACCTCATGAGTGTACGGGGCTTTCACCCGCTATGGCCGCCCATTTCAGAGCGTTACACGACTAAGACCGAGTCTTAGCCGAGGCTGATCTGCACTTCCACACCTGCCGCAAGATCAAGCTTCATCAGCGCATCAACGGTTTTATCCGTTGGCTGGACGATGTCCAGTACACGCTTATGAGTACGGATCTCGTACTGGTCGCGCGCGTCTTTGTTGACGTGCGGGGAGACCAGAACGGTGAACCGCTCTTTACGGGTAGGCAGTGGAATTGGACCACGCACTTGAGCACCAGTACGTTTCGCGGTTTCCACGATTTCCTGGGTGGATTGGTCGATCAGGCGATGGTCAAAAGCCTTCAACCTGATACGGATTTGCTGATTTTGCATTGGATTTCAGACTCCGGCTGCTATTCCCACCGAGCGCAATACGCCCGTTAAAAGGAGGCGCAATTCTATAGACGCCCCAGATAGGTGTCAACCTAATAAAAAAGCCCCCGCAAGGCGGGGGCTTTTTCAAAGCATCGAAGCTATCTCAATGAGAAAGCTTACTCGATGATTTTGGCTACGACGCCAGCGCCGACGGTACGACCGCCTTCACGGATAGCGAAACGCAGACCGTCTTCCATCGCGATGGTTTTGATCAGAGTGACAGTCATCTGGATGTTGTCACCTGGCATTACCATTTCAACGCCTTCTGGCAGCTCGCAGTTACCGGTCACGTCAGTAGTACGGAAGTAGAACTGTGGACGGTAGCCTTTGAAGAACGGAGTATGACGGCCGCCTTCTTCCTTGCTCAGAACGTAAACTTCTGCGGTGAACTTGGTGTGCGGCTTGACCGAACCTGGCTTGACCAGAACCTGGCCACGCTCAACGTCGTCACGCTTGGTACCACGCAGCAGAACGCCGCAGTTCTCGCCCGCACGACCTTCGTCGAGCAGTTTACGGAACATTTCAACACCGGTGCAGGTGGTGACGGTGGTGTCACGCAGACCAACGATTTCCAGTGGGTCTTGAACGCGAACGATACCGCGCTCGATACGACCAGTCACAACAGTACCGCGACCCGAGATCGAGAATACGTCTTCGATTGGCATCAGGAATGGCTTGTCGGTCAGACGAACTGGCTCTGGAATGTAGCTGTCCAGGGTTTCAACCAGCTTCTTGACAGCCGAAGTACCCATTTCGTTATCGTCTTTGCCTTCCAGCGCCATACGAGCCGAACCGATGATGATTGGAGTGTCATCACCTGGGAAGTCGTAAGTGCTCAGCAGGTCGCGCACTTCCATCTCAACCAGTTCCAGCAGCTCTGCGTCGTCTACCAGGTCAGCCTTGTTCAGGAAAACCACGATGTACGGAACGCCTACCTGACGGGACAGCAGGATGTGCTCACGGGTTTGTGGCATCGGACCATCGGCGGCCGAGCAAACCAGGATCGCGCCGTCCATCTGGGCAGCACCGGTGATCATGTTCTTCACATAGTCAGCGTGACCCGGGCAGTCAACGTGCGCGTAGTGACGAGTCGAAGAGTTGTACTCGACGTGCGCGGTGTTGATGGTGATACCACGAGCCTTTTCTTCCGGCGCGCTGTCGATTTTATCGAATTCAACGACTGCGGAACCGAAAACCTCGGAGCAAACGCGAGTCAGAGCAGCGGTCAGCGTGGTTTTACCGTGGTCGACGTGACCGATGGTGCCAACGTTGACGTGCGGGAGGGAACGATCAAATTTTTCTTTAGCCACGACAATTAACTCCTAGCCTAAAGGGCTGAATCAGCCTTGTTTTTTAACGAGAGCTTCGACGATGTTCGACGGAGCTTCGGAGTATTTGGAGAATTCCATAGAGTAGCTCGCGCGACCCTGGGACATGGAACGAACATCGGTCGCATAACCGAACATTTCGCCCAACGGAACCTCGGCGCGGATCACCTTGCCGGAAACCGTATCTTCCATACCCTGGATCAGACCACGACGACGGTTCAGGTCACCCATCACGTCACCCATGTAGTCCTCAGGTGTTACAACTTCTACCTTCATGATCGGCTCAAGTACAACACCGCCGCCCTTGGACGCGAGTTGCTTGGTCGCCATGGAAGCAGCCACCTTGAACGCCATCTCGTTGGAGTCGACGTCGTGGTAAGAACCGTCAAACACAGTAGCCTTCAGGCCGATCAGCGGATAACCGGCAACAACGCCGTTCTTCATCTGCTCTTCGATACCCTTCTGGATAGCCGGGATGTATTCCTTAGGAACCACACCACCCACTACTTCGTTCACGAATTGCAGACCTTCCTGACCTTCGTCAGCCGGCGCAAAACGAATCCAGCAGTGACCGAACTGGCCACGACCGCCGGACTGGCGAACGAACTTGCCTTCGATTTCGCAATTCTTCGTGATCTTCTCACGATAGGAAACCTGAGGCTTACCGATGTTGGCTTCGACGTTGAACTCACGGCGCATCCGGTCAACCAGGATGTCCAGGTGCAACTCGCCCATGCCGGAGATGATCGTTTGACCAGTCTCTTCATCAGTTTTGACGCGGAAAGACGGGTCTTCCTGAGCAAGTTTGCCCAGAGCGATACCCATTTTTTCCTGGTCATCCTTGGTCTTTGGCTCAACGGCAACCGAAATAACCGGCTCCGGGAAGTCCATGCGAACCAGGATGATTGGCTTGTCGGCAGAGCACAGGGTGTCACCGGTGGTGACGTCCTTCATGCCGATCAGGGCCGCGATGTCGCCAGCGCGTACTTCCTTGATCTCTTCACGGGTGTTGGCATGCATCTGCACCATACGACCCACGCGCTCTTTCTTGCCCTTGACCGAGTTGATCACGCCGTCGCCGGAGCTCAACACGCCCGAGTAAACGCGAGCGAAGGTCAGGGTACCCACGAATGGGTCAGTGGCGATTTTGAACGCCAGAGCGGAGAACGGTTCGCTGTCGTCTGCATGACGCTCCATGGCGATAGTCTCGTCATCCGGATCGGAACCCTTGATGGCAGGAATGTCGACAGGTGCAGGCAGGTAGTCGATAACAGCGTCGAGAACCAGGGGAACGCCCTTGTTCTTGAAGGAAGAACCGCAAACAGCCAGAACGATTTCGCCAGCGATGGTCCGCTGACGCAGAGCGCCCTTGATTTCCTCGATGGTGAGCTCTTCACCCTCGAGGTATTTGTTCATCAGCTCTTCGTTGGCTTCGGCAGCTGCCTCGACCATGTTGCTGCGCCACTCTTCGGCCAGCTCCTGCAGTTCAGCAGGGATAGCTTCGCGACGAGCAGCCATACCTTTGTCAGCGTCGTCCCAGTAGACGGCTTCCATGGACATCAGATCGATCTGACCCTGGAAGTTGTCTTCGGAACCGATAGCCAACTGGATAGGCACTGGAGTGTGACCCAGGCGCTGCTTGATCTGCGCAACAACACGCAGGAAGTTCGCACCGGCACGGTCCATCTTGTTCACGTAAACGAGACGTGGAACACCGTACTTGTTGGCTTGACGCCATACGGTTTCAGACTGAGGCTCGACACCGGAAGTACCGCAGAACACAACGACCGCACCGTCGAGTACGCGCAGCGAACGCTCTACTTCAATGGTGAAGTCAACGTGGCCGGGGGTATCGATGATGTTGAAGCGGTGCTTGGGAAACTGCTTGGCAGAACCTTCCCAGAATGCGGTGGTCGCAGCGGAGGTAATGGTAATACCCCGCTCCTGCTCCTGCACCATCCAGTCCATGGTCGCGGCGCCGTCGTGCACCTCGCCCATTTTGTGGTTTACGCCCGTGTAAAACAGGACGCGCTCGGTGGTCGTGGTTTTACCCGCGTCCACGTGAGCAACGATACCAATGTTACGGTAGCGTTTAATATCGGTTGTACGAGCCATAAAGCCCTCGCAAATTGAGTGACGCTAAAATTAGAAGCGGTAGTGCGAGAAAGCCTTGTTGGCTTCAGCCATACGATGCACGTCTTCACGCTTCTTAACTGCAGCACCTTTACCTTCAGCGGCATCCAACAGTTCGCCAGCCAAACGCAGAGCCATGGACTTCTCGCCGCGCTTGCGGGCGAAGTCTACCAACCAGCGCATTGCCAGAGCGTTACGACGGGACGGACGAACTTCGACCGGAACCTGGTAAGTAGCACCGCCTACACGGCGCGACTTCACTTCGACCAGCGGAGCGATGGCGTCGAGTGCTTTCTCGAAGAGTTCCAGGGGGTCAGCGTTTTTGCGCTCTTTAACTTTTTCCAGAGCACCATAAACGATACGTTCGGCCACGGCTTTCTTGCCGCTTTCCATCACGTGGTTCATGAATTTGGCGAGAATCTGGCTACCGTATTTCGGATCGTCCAGAATCTCACGCTTGGCTGCTACACGACGTCTTGGCATTGATAAGCCCTCAAACGGTCTTCAGGTTAGCCCGGGAACATGACACCCAGTGGATGTACGCCCGACCTTACTCTTATCGACTCAAAAAAATAAAAATCAGATACTGCAGCAAACGACCGATTACTTCGGACGCTTGGTACCGTATTTCGAACGACCTTGGTTACGACCTTTGACGCCGGAGGTATCCAGGGAGCCGCGAACGGTGTGGTAACGAACACCTGGCAAGTCTTTTACACGACCGCCACGGATCAGGACCACGCTGTGCTCTTGCAGGTTGTGGCCTTCACCGCCGATGTACGAGGAAACCTCGAAACCGTTGGTCAGGCGCACACGGCATACTTTACGCAGTGCCGAGTTAGGTTTTTTCGGCGTGGTGGTGTACACACGGGTGCACACGCCACGACGTTGCGGGCAGTTCTGCAGCGCAGGTACGTCGGATTTCTCGACGATACGCTTACGCGGCTGACGTACCAGCTGGTTGATAGTTGCCATCTACTAGCTCCACTGTTGTCTTGCGACGCTATTGTCTTGCAAGAAAAGCAAAATGGCAGGAACGAGTTCCCGCCAAATTTAGGGGTACAAGAGTCTAAAGAGGATCTTGTCCCCAGTCAAGACAAGGCCCCGATCTCCTCACACCGACCATCGCAACAAAAAATGTCGCGATGGCGTTGGCGGAGGCTATCAGGGCCTTGATCTCACTACCGCAGAACTCAGTTACCGCTAGAGTTCAGCGCTTCGGTCAGTGCAGCTTCCACTTCACTGGCGCTTACGCGCAACGGTTTGTCCAGTTCACGACGACGCTTGCGCTCGCTGTGATAGGCCAGACCGGTACCGGCCGGGATCAGACGACCCACAACCACGTTTTCTTTCAGGCCGCGCAGGTAATCGCGCTTGCCGGTAACGGCCGCTTCGGTCAGTACGCGGGTGGTCTCTTGGAAAGAGGCCGCCGAGATGAACGATTCGGTCGACAACGACGCCTTGGTGATACCCAGCAGAACGCGCGTGAACTTGGAAACGAACTTGTCGTCGCCTGCCAGACGCTCGTTCTCTACCAGAACGTGAGTCAGCTCCATCTGGTCGCCCTTGATGAAGGTGGAATCGCCGGATTCAGCGATTTCAACTTTACGCAGCATCTGACGCAGGATGGTCTCGATGTGCTTGTCGTTGATCTTCACGCCTTGCAGACGGTAAACGTCCTGGATCTCGTTGACGATGTACTTGGCCAGCGCACTCACACCCAGCAGACGCAGGATGTCGTGTGGATCGCTTGGACCGTCGGAGATAACTTCGCCGCGGTTCACTTGTTCGCCTTCGAAGACGTTCAGGTGACGCCACTTCGGAATCAGCTCCTCGTACGGATCGCTACCGTCGTTCGGGGTAATGACCAGACGGCGCTTGCCCTTGGTCTCTTTACCGAACGCGATGGTGCCGCTGACTTCAGCCAGAATCGAGGCCTCTTTCGGACGACGGGCTTCGAACAAGTCGGCAACACGCGGCAGACCACCGGTGATGTCGCGAGTTTTCGAAGTTTCTTGCGGAATCCGCGCGATAACGTCACCGATCGCGATTTTCGCACCGTCCGCCACACCGACCAGGGCGTTGGCTGGCAGGAAGTACTGAGCGATTACGTCAGTGCCTGGCAGCAACAGATCCTTGCCGTTGTCGTCGACCATCTTCACCGCAGGACGAATGTCCTTGCCGGCTGCTGGACGGTCTTTGGCATCGAGGACTTCAATGTTGGTCATACCGGTCAATTCGTCAGTCTGACGCTTGATCGTGATGCCTTCTTCCATGCCCACGTAGGTCACGGTACCTTTCATTTCGGTAACGATCGGGTGAGTGTGCGGATCCCACTTGGCCACGATTGCGCCAGCGTCGACCTTGTCACCCTCTTTAACCGAAATCACCGCACCGTACGGCAGCTTGTAGCGCTCGCGCTCACGACCGTAGTCGTCGGCAATCGCCAGCTCACCGGAACGGGACACTGCAACCAGGTGGCCATCCACTCGCTCAACGTGCTTCAGGTTGTGCAGACGGACGGTACCGCCATTCTTCACCTGAACGCTGTCGGCTGCGGAGGTCCGGCTTGCCGCACCACCGATGTGGAACGTACGCATGGTCAGCTGGGTACCCGGCTCACCGATGGACTGGGCAGCGATAACGCCGACCGCTTCACCGATGTTCACCTGGTGACCACGAGCCAAGTCACGGCCGTAGCACTTGGCGCAGATGCCATAACGGGTTTCGCAACTGATTGGCGAGCGCACGATAACTTCGTCGATGCTGTTCAGCTCGATGAATTCAACCCACTTCTCGTCGACCAGGGTGCCGGCAGGAACGATCACTTCCTCGGTGCCAGGCTTGAAGACGTCACGGGCGATCACTCGACCCAGAACGCGCTCACCCAACGGCTCTACCACGTCACCGCCTTCGATGTGCGGCGTCATGAGCAAGCCTTGCTCAGTGCCACAGTCGACTTCGGTCACCACCAGATCCTGCGCCACATCTACCAGACGACGGGTCAGGTAACCGGAGTTCGCGGTTTTCAACGCGGTATCCGCGAGACCCTTACGAGCACCGTGAGTGGAGATGAAGTACTGGAGCACGCTCAGGCCTTCACGGAAGTTCGCGGTGATCGGCGTCTCGATGATCGAGCCGTCCGGCTTGGCCATCAGACCACGCATACCGGCCAGCTGACGGATCTGGGCTGCGGAACCCCGCGCACCCGAGTCGGCCATCATGTACATCGAGTTGAAGGATTCCTGGTCGACTTCGTCGCCATGACGGTCGATGACCTTCTCTTTCGAGAGGTTGGCCATCATCGCCTTGGACACTTCGTCGTTCGCCTTGGACCACAAGTCGATCACTTTGTTGTACTTCTCGCCCTGGGTAACCAGGCCGGAGGCGTACTGACTTTCGATCTCTTTCACTTCGTCGGTGGCAGCACCGATGATGCGGGCTTTTTCATCCGGGATAACGAAGTCGTTAACACCGATGGAAACGCCGGAAATGGTCGAATAGGCAAAACCGGTGTACATCAACTGGTCAGCGAAGATCACGGTCTCTTTCAAACCAACCACGCGGTAGCACTGGTTGATCAGCTTGGAGATCGCCTTCTTCTTCATCGGCAGGTTGACGACGTCGAACGACAGGCCGGCCGGAACCACCTGGAACAACAGCGCACGGCCGACAGTGGTGTCGACGATACGGGTGTTCTTGACGCTGCCACCATCACGATCATTGACGGTTTCGTTGATACGAACCTTGATCTTGGCGTGCAGGGCTGCTTCGCCGGCGCGGAATACGCGGTCGACTTCCTGCAGGTCGGCGAAGATACGACCTTCGCCCTTGGCGTTGATCGCTTCACGGGTCATGTAGTACAGACCCAATACAACGTCCTGCGACGGAACGATGATTGGCTCACCGTTGGCAGGCGACAGGATGTTGTTGGTCGACATCATCAACGCACGCGCTTCGAGCTGGGCTTCCAGCGTCAGCGGTACGTGCACGGCCATCTGGTCGCCGTCGAAGTCGGCGTTGTACGCAGCACAGACCAGCGGGTGCAGCTGGATAGCCTTACCTTCGATCAGTACCGGTTCAAACGCCTGGATACCCAGACGGTGAAGGGTCGGTGCACGGTTGAGGAGGACCGGGTGTTCGCGAATCACTTCAGCGAGAACGTCCCAAACCTCTGGCAGTTCGCGCTCGACCATTTTCTTGGCGGCTTTGATGGTGGTCGCGAGACCACGCATTTCCAGCTTGCCGAAAATGAACGGCTTGAACAGCTCGAGGGCCATCTTCTTCGGCAGACCGCACTGGTGCAGACGCAGGGTCGGACCCACGGTAATTACCGAACGACCCGAGTAGTCAACACGCTTACCGAGCAAGTTCTGACGGAAACGACCTTGCTTACCCTTGATCATGTCAGCCAGGGATTTCAGAGGACGCTTGTTCGAACCGGTAATGGCGCGACCGCGACGACCGTTGTCCAGCAGGGCATCCACAGCTTCCTGCAGCATGCGCTTTTCGTTGCGCACGATGATGTCAGGCGCGGACAGGTCCAGCAGGCGCTTCAAACGGTTGTTACGGTTGATCACTCGACGATACAGATCGTTGAGGTCGGAAGTCGCGAAGCGACCGCCATCGAGCGGAACCAGTGGACGCAGGTCTGGCGGCAGAACCGGCAGAACGGTCAGCACCATCCACTCTGGCAGGTTGCCGGAACCCTGGAAGGCTTCCATCAACTTCAGGCGCTTGGACAGCTTCTTGATCTTGGTTTCGGAGTTGGTTTGCGGAATTTCTTCGCGCAGACGGCCAATCTCGTGTTCCAGGTCGATCGCGTGCAGCAGCTCGCGGACGGCCTCAGCACCCATGCGGGCGTCGAAGTCATCACCGAACTCTTCGAGGGCTTCGAAGTATTGCTCGTCGTTCAGCAGCTGGCCTTTTTCAAGGGTGGTCATGCCCGGGTCGATAACGACGTAGCTCTCGAAGTAGAGAACGCGTTCGATATCACGCAGGGTCATGTCCATCAGCAAGCCGATACGCGACGGCAGGGACTTCAGGAACCAGATGTGGGCAACCGGCGAAGCCAGTTCGATGTGCGCCATGCGCTCACGACGAACCTTGGCCAGTGCGACTTCAACGCCGCACTTCTCGCAGATCACACCACGGTGCTTCAAGCGCTTGTACTTACCGCACAGGCACTCGTAATCCTTGACCGGGCCAAAGATCTTGGCGCAGAACAGGCCGTCACGCTCAGGTTTGAACGTACGGTAGTTGATGGTTTCCGGCTTTTTAACTTCACCGAACGACCACGAACGGATCATCTCAGGCGAGGCCAATCCAATACGGATGGCGTCGAACTCTTCGACTTGACCCTGGTTTTTCAGCAAATTCAGTAGGTCTTTCAAGGCCTTTCCTCCTGGCGGAGCAGAGAGCGGGCCATACAGCCCCGCTCTCGATTCGCGTCACGTGTTATTCGGTTTCCAGATCGATATCGATGCCGAGGGAACGAATTTCCTTGATCAACACGTTGAAGGACTCGGGCATGCCCGGCTCCATACGGTGATCGCCGTCCACGATGTTTTTGTACATCTTGGTCCGACCGTTCACATCGTCCGACTTCACTGTGAGCATTTCTTGCAGAGTGTATGCAGCACCGTATGCTTCCAGTGCCCAGACCTCCATCTCCCCGAAACGCTGACCACCGAACTGCGCCTTACCACCCAGCGGCTGCTGGGTAACCAGGCTGTACGAACCGGTAGAACGAGCGTGCATCTTGTCGTCTACCAAGTGGTTCAGCTTCAGCATGTACATGTAGCCAACGGTAACCGGACGTTCGAACTTGTTGCCGGTACGACCATCGAACAGTTGCATCTGGCCGCTTTCCGGCAGGTCTGCCAGTTTCAGCATGGCCTTGATTTCAACTTCCTTGGCACCGTCGAACACTGGGGTGGCCATTGGCACACCAGCCTTGAGGTTGTGCGCCAAGTCGAGGATTTCCTGGTCGGTGAAGCTGTCCAGGTCCTCGTTACGACCGCCGATCTCGTTGTAGATCTCGTGCAGGAACTTGCGCAGGTCAGCGACCTTGCGTTGCTCCTCGATCATGCGGTTGATCTTCTCGCCCAGACCTTTGGCCGCCAGGCCCAGGTGGGTTTCGAGGATCTGACCAACGTTCATACGCGAAGGTACGCCCAGCGGGTTGAGGACGACGTCGACCGGGGTGCCATGGGCATCGTGCGGCATGTCTTCAACCGGCATGATCACGGAGACCACACCCTTGTTACCGTGACGACCGGCCATCTTGTCGCCCGGCTGGATGCGACGACGGATTGCCAGGTAGACCTTGACGATCTTCAGTACGCCCGGAGCCAGGTCATCGCCTTGCTGCAGCTTGCGCTTCTTGTCTTCGAACTTGTCGTCCAGCAGACGGCGGCGATCAACGATGTAGGCCTGGGCCTTCTCGAGCTGCTCGTTCAACGCATCTTCAGCCATGCGCAGTTTGAACCACTGCCCATGCTCCAGACCGTCAAGCACTTCGTCGGTGATTTCCTGACCTTTCTTCAGGCCAGCGCCGCCTTCGGCCTTGTGGCCAACCAGCGCGGAACGCAGACGTTCGAAGGTCGCGCCTTCAACGATACGGAACTCTTCGTTGAGGTCCTTGCGGATCTCGTCGAGCTGGCTCTTCTCGATGGACAGGGCACGGGTATCGCGCTCGACGCCATCACGGGTGAAGACCTGCACGTCGATGACGGTACCCTTGGTACCGGTTGGTACACGCAGGGAGGTGTCTTTGACGTCGCTGGCCTTCTCACCGAAGATCGCACGCAGCAGTTTTTCTTCCGGAGTCAGTTGGGTCTCGCCTTTCGGAGTGACCTTGCCGACCAGGATGTCGCCCGGGCCGACTTCGGCACCGACGTAGACGATACCGGCTTCGTCCAGCTTGTTCAGTGCGGCTTCACCCACGTTCGGGATGTCCGCAGTGATTTCCTCTGGCCCAAGCTTGGTGTCACGCGCCACACAGGTCAGTTCCTGGATGTGGATCGTGGTGAAACGGTCTTCCTGAACAACGCGTTCCGACAGGCAGATGGAGTCTTCGAAGTTGAAGCCGTTCCATGCCATGAAGGCGATGCGCATGTTCTGACCCAGAGCCAGTTCACCCATGTCGGTGGACGGGCCGTCGGCCATGATGTCGCTACGCTGAACACGATCACCTTTACGCACCAGCGGACGCTGGTTGATGCAGGTGTTCTGGTTCGAGCGGGTGTACTTGGTCAGGTTGTAGATGTCGACACCGGCTTCGCCGGTTTCAACTTCGTCATCGGCAACACGAACCACGATACGGCTGGCATCGACGGAGTCGATCACGCCACCACGACGAGCCACGACGCAAACGCCGGAGTCACGGGCAACGTTGCGCTCCATGCCGGTACCTACCAGCGGCTTGTCGGCACGCAGGGTCGGTACAGCCTGACGCTGCATGTTGGAACCCATCAACGCACGGTTGGCGTCGTCGTGCTCGAGGAACGGGATCAGCGACGCTGCAACCGACACAACCTGCTTCGGCGAAACGTCCATCAGGGTGACGTCTTCCGGCGCCTTGACGGTGAACTCGTTCAGGTGACGTACGGCTACCAGCTCGTCGATCAGCACTTTCTGCTCGTTCATGGTCGCCGAAGCCTGGGCGATCACGTGATCGGCCTCTTCAATGGCGGACAGGAACACGATCTCGTCGGTGACCAAGGCGTCTTTCACCACACGGTACGGGCTTTCCAGGAAGCCGTACTGGTTGGTGCGCGCATAAGCGGCCAGGGAGTTGATCAGACCGATGTTCGGACCTTCCGGCGTTTCGATCGGGCAAACACGACCGTAGTGCGTCGGGTGTACGTCACGGACTTCGAAGCCGGCGCGTTCGCGGGTCAGACCACCAGGGCCGAGTGCGGAGACACGACGCTTGTGGGTGATCTCGGACAGCGGGTTGTTCTGGTCCATGAACTGCGACAGCTGGCTGGAACCGAAGAACTCTTTCACCGCCGCAGCCACTGGCTTGGCGTTGATCAGGTCTTGCGGCATCAGGCCTTCGCTTTCAGCCATCGACAGACGTTCCTTGACCGCACGCTCAACGCGTACCAGGCCAACACGGAACTGGTTCTCGGCCATTTCGCCTACGCAGCGAACACGACGGTTACCCAGGTGGTCGATGTCGTCGACGATGCCTTTGCCGTTACGGATGTCGACCAGGGTCTTGAGGACCGCGACGATATCGTCCTTGTTCAGTACGCCCGAACCTTCGATCTCGGTACGACCGATACGACGGTTGAACTTCATCCGGCCGACCGCAGACAGGTCATAGCGCTCAGGGCTGAAGAACAGGTTGTTGAACAGGGTCTCGGCGGCATCCTTGGTCGGTGGCTCACCAGGACGCATCATGCGATAGATCTCGACCAGCGCTTCCAGTTGGTTGCTGGTGGAGTCGATCTTCAGCGTGTCGGAGATGAACGGACCGCAGTCGATGTCGTTGGTGTACAGCGTCTCGATGCGAACGACCTGGGCCTTGGCGATTTTCGCCAGGATCTCGGTGTTCAGCTCGGTGTTGCATTCGGCCAGGATTTCGCCGGTAGCCGGGTGCACGATGACCTTGGCGGTGGTGCGGCCCAGGACGTAGTCCAGCGGCACATCCAGCTCTTTGATCCCGGCTTTTTCCAGCTGGTTGATGTGGCGAGCGGTAATACGACGACCCTGCTCGACAATCACCTTGCCTTTGTCATCGAGGATATCGAGGACGGCGATTTCACCGCGCAGACGCTGAGGCACCAGTTCCAGGCTCAGGGTTTCGCCCTTCACATGGAAAACGTTGGTGGTGTAGAACGCGTCCAGCACTTCTTCGGTGGCGTAGCCCAGTGCGCGCAGCAGCACGGAAGCCGGCAGCTTGCGACGACGGTCGATACGCACGAAGACGCAGTCTTTCGGGTCGAACTCGAAGTCCAACCACGAACCGCGGTAAGGAATGATCCGCGCGGAGTACAGCAGTTTGCCGGAGCTGTGCGTCTTGCCGCGGTCGTGGTCGAAGAACACGCCCGGGGAACGGTGCAGCTGGGAAACGATCACGCGCTCGGTACCGTTGATAACGAAGGTACCGTTCTCGGTCATCAGGGGGATTTCACCCATGTAGACTTCTTGCTCTTTGATGTCCTTGATCGCTTTGTTCGACGATTCTTTGTCGAAAATGATCAGGCGCACTTTTACCCGCAAAGGTACGGCGTAAGTCACACCGCGCAATACGCATTCTTTGACATCAAATGCCGGTTCGCCCAGGCGATAACCGACGTACTCCAGCGCAGCATTGCCGGAGTAGCTGATGATCGGGAAAACGGATTTGAAGGCCGCATGCAGGCCCACGTCGCGGAACTGATCTTTAGTCGCTCCCGCCTGCAAGAATTCACGATACGAATCCAGCTGGATGGCCAGGAGGTACGGCACATCCATGACGTCCGGCAACTTGCTAAAGTCCTTGCGGATACGTTTTTTCTCAGTATATGAGTAAGCCATCAGCGTTCCCCAGCTTGGTCACCTGCTTGTTTGGCCCCTCCCCGACGGGAGCAGCCAGAAAATCGTGCAAACCCCATGGTTTGCGCCACCGCATCGGGTGGTTGAAGCACGTCAAAGGCACCGACCGAGTCGGCCGCCAGTAACGGAAAAAGGCCGGTGGCAAGAGCCACCAGCCATCAGCCTGTCGCTTAACGCTCGGGCTGGAGACGCAAGGTCAGAGCTTACTTCAGCTCGACTTTAGCGCCTGCTTCTTCCAGTGCTGCTTTGGCTTTGTCAGCTGCGTCTTTGGCAACAGCTTCCAGAACCAGGGCAGGAGCGCCGTCAACTACAGCCTTGGCTTCTTTCAGGCCCAGACCGGTCAGTTCACGTACTGCCTTGATCACGTTAACTTTCTTCTCGCCAGCTTCCAGCAGCATGACGTTGAATTCGGTTTGCTCTTCAACAACAGCGGCAGCAGCAGCAGGACCTGCCGAAGCAGCAGCAGCGGTCACACCGAATTTTTCTTCGAAAGCTTTGATCAGCTCAACAACCTGCAGAACCGACATTTCAGCTACGGCGTTGAGGATATCTTCTTGGGAGATAGACATTACTGTATTTCCTGAATTGGGGGACGGCCTACGCGACCATCGAAATAAACAAAAATACGCGAAAAGAAGTGCTCAGCCTTAGGCTGCGACAGCTTCTTTCTGGTCGCGAATAGCCGCCAGAGTACGAGCCAACTTGCTGGTAGCGCCTTGAATCACGCTCATCAGCTGGGAGATTGCTTCGTCACGGGTCGGCAAGGTTGCCAGTACGTCGATCTGATTGGCTGCGAGGAACTTGCCCTCGAACGCAGCTGCCTTGATCTCGAACTTGTCCTGACCCTTTGCAAACTCTTTGAACAGACGAGCAGCAGCGCCCGGGTGTTCCTTGGAGAAAGCAATCAGGGTCGGGCCTTTGAACACGTCGTTGAGGACCGAGTACTCGGTGCCTTCAACAGCGCGCTTGAGCAGGGTGTTACGTACGACACGTACGTACACGCCAGCTTCGCGGGCCTCTTTACGGAGTCCGGTCATCGCGCTTACTGTTACGCCACGGGCATCAGCCACGACAGCGGACAGAGCGACTTTGGCAGCCTCGTTGACTTCAGCGACGATGGCCTTCTTGTCTTCGAGTTTAATTGCCACGGGTTTAACTCCTGCTTGTTACCGTTTCATCTGGCCGAAGCCGGATGTCGTTTTGGTGTCTGATTCGGTAAGGAACCGGGAGCACCATCTGCGTAGGCTTGAGGTTTAAGGCTTGCGCCGCCTACGGTCTTGGATAGCCCCCGCCAGGCAGGGACCCCAATTTTTTCGATTGGCGCAATCGCTTGCGCCAATGCGCGTCTTACGCTTCCAGCGAGCTCTGGTCGATGACCAGGCCTGGACCCATGGTGGTGCTCAGGGTAACGCGCTTGACGTAGATACCTTTCGAGGAAGCTGGCTTGATACGCTTCAGGTCAGCGATCAGGGCTTCAACGTTTTCCTTCAGCTTGACGGCGTCGAAGCCGATCTTGCCAACGGAGGTGTGGATAATACCGTTCTTGTCGGTGCGATAACGAACCTGACCGGCCTTGGCGTTTTTCACCGCGGTGGCGACGTCTGGAGTTACGGTACCGACTTTAGGGTTAGGCATCAGGCCACGTGGACCGAGGATCTGACCCAGTTGACCTACAACACGCATTGCGTCCGGGGAAGCAATAACGACGTCATAGTTCAGGTCGCCGCCTTTCATTTCGGCAGCCAGGTCGTCCATACCAACGCGATCGGCGCCGGC
Organism: Pseudomonas sp. MWU12-2319; assembly: GCF_023242525.1. Lineage (NCBI taxonomy): Bacteria > Pseudomonadati > Pseudomonadota > Gammaproteobacteria > Pseudomonadales > Pseudomonadaceae > Pseudomonas > Pseudomonas sp. MWU12-2319. The sequence goes on along the minus strand of NZ_JALJES010000034.1, from coordinate 5,322 downwards.
AGCCAGAGCAGCTTCAGCAGCCGGACCCTGGGTGAACACAGCAACGCGAACGGTCTTGCCAGTGCCGTGTGGCAGCACAGTAGCGCTACGTACGACCTGGTCGGATTTACGTGGGTCAACGCCCAGGTTTACAGCAACGTCAAACGACTCGCTGAACTTGACAGTCGACAGCTCGGACAGCAGAGCAGCGGCTTCTACAAAGTTGTAGGCCTTGCCTGCTTCGATTTTGCCGGCGATAGCCTTTTGGCGCTTGGTCAGCTTAGCCATTACACACCCTCCACGTTAAGGCCCATGCTACGAGCAGAACCGGCGATGGTACGCACGGCTGCATCCATATCAGCTGCAGTCAGATCCGCGTTTTTGGTTTTCGCGATTTCTTCCAGCTGAGCACGGGTCACGGTGCCAACCTTAACGGTGTTCGGACGAGCGGAACCGCTGGTCAGGCCGGCGGCCTTTTTCAGCAGAACCGAAGCCGGGGTGGACTTGGTTTCGAAAGTGAAGCTGCGGTCACTATAAACAGTGATGATCACAGGCGTCGGCAGACCTGGCTCAAGACCCTGGGTACGGGCGTTGAAGGCTTTGCAGAATTCCATGATGTTCACGCCGTGCTGACCCAGAGCTGGACCGACGGGTGGGCTAGGGTTGGCCTGGGCGGCCTTCACTTGCAGCTTGATGTAAGCGGTAATCTTCTTGGCCATGAGGCACTCCAATTACGGGTTCTAGCGCCTCGAAAGGCTCCCCGGTTACTTGCGCGTTTATCCCAGTGACGACAAAACCCCACAGCCTTGGACTGTGGGGTTGGGATGCTTGTTCAGCTAGACCTTTTCGACCTGGCTAAACTCCAACTCTACCGGAGTAGAGCGTCCGAAAATGAGCACGGCCACCTGGATGCGGCTCTTTTCGTAGTTGACCTCTTCGACGGTGCCGTTGAAATCGGCGAACGGACCATCGGTAACACGTACGACTTCGCCCGGCTCGAACAGTGTCTTCGGCTTCGGCTTGTCGCTGCCATCAGCGACGCGACGCAGAATCGCTTCTGCCTCTTTGTCGGTGATCGGTGCAGGCTTGTCGGCGGTACCGCCGATGAAACCCATCACCCGAGGCGTGTCCTTGACCAAGTGCCAAGTCCCCTCGTTCATGTCCATCTGCACCAGCACATAGCCAGGGAAGAACTTACGCTCACTCTTGCGCTTCTGGCCGTTACGCATTTCCACTACTTCTTCAGTAGGGACCAGAATTTCGCCGAAGCCATCTTCCATGCCTGCCAGCTTTACGCGCTCGACCAACGAGCGCATCACATGCTTCTCGTAACCCGAGTAAGCATGCACAACGTACCAACGCTTAGCCACGGGACACCCTTAGCCTACAATCGAGGAAACAAGCCAGCCGAGCAGGGAATCAAGCCCCCACAACAGCAACGCCATTACCAGAACAACAGCCACCACGATCAACGTGGTCTGCGTGGTTTCTTGGCGAGTCGGCCATACGACTTTACGAATCTCGGTACGAGCTTCCTTTGCCAGCACGAAGAACGACTTGCCTTTCGCGGTCTGCAGGCCTACAAAGGCAGCTACAGCAGCGATGACAAGCAGAGCCAGTACGCGGTACAGGATCGGCGAACCATGATAGTACTGGTTGCCAACAACACCAATCACCACCAAAGCGACTACGACGAGCCACTTGAGAAGATCGAAGCGAGAGCCTTGGGCTTCAGCGTTGGAGGTCATCTAAGAGAATCCTGTGAAAAGAAAGCCAGACACACCGAGTGAATCTGGCAGGTCAGGAGGGAATCGAACCCCCAACCTACGGTTTTGGAGACCGTCGCTCTGCCAATTGAGCTACTGACCTAAAACTTGAATCAGGCCGACCATTATGTCGACCTGAGAGAGGCATTTCAACTACTTATTCGATTACTTTCGCCACCACACCCGCGCCGACGGTACGACCGCCCTCACGGATAGCGAAACGCAAGCCATCTTCCATCGCAATGGTCTTGATCAGAGTGACAGTCATCTGAATGTTGTCACCTGGCATTACCATTTCGACGCCTTCCGGCAGCTCGCAGTTACCAGTCACATCAGTCGTACGGAAGTAGAACTGCGGACGGTAGCCCTTGAAGAACGGCGTATGACGACCGCCTTCTTCCTTGCTCAGAACGTAAACTTCTGCAGTGAACTTGGTGTGCGGCTTGACCGAACCCGGCTTGACCAGTACCTGGCCACGCTCGACATCGTCACGCTTGGTGCCGCGCAGCAGAACGCCGCAGTTTTCACCTGCACGACCTTCGTCGAGCAGTTTACGAAACATTTCAACGCCAGTGCAGGTGGTGACAGCCGTGTCACGCAAGCCTACGATTTCCAGCGGATCTTGAACACGAACGATACCGCGCTCGATACGACCCGTCACAACGGTACCGCGACCGGAGATCGAGAACACGTCTTCGATTGGCATCAGGAACGGCTTGTCGATTGCGCGCTCAGGCTCGGGAATGTAGCTATCCAGAGTCTCAACCAGCTTCTTGACAGCCGAAGTACCCATGCCATTTTCATCATTGCCTTCCAGCGCCATGCGCGCGGAACCAATGATGATCGGCGTGTCGTCACCTGGGAAATCGTAAGTGCTCAGCAGATCGCGCACCTCCATCTCAACCAGCTCCAGCAGCTCGGCATCATCCACCAGGTCAGCCTTGTTCAGGAAGACCACAATGTAGGGAACACCCACCTGACGGGACAACAGGATGTGCTCACGGGTTTGCGGCATCGGACCATCAGCGGCCGAGCAAACCAGGATCGCGCCATCCATCTGCGCAGCACCGGTGATCATGTTTTTTACGTAGTCGGCGTGACCTGGGCAGTCAACGTGTGCGTAGTGACGCACGGCCGAATCGTATTCAACGTGAGCGGTGTTGATGGTGATGCCACGAGCTTTTTCTTCTGGGGCGCTATCGATCTTGTCGAAGTCGACCTTGGCCGAACCGAACACTTCGGAGCAAACGCGAGTCAAGGCAGCAGTGAGCGTAGTTTTACCATGGTCGACGTGACCAATGGTCCCCACGTTGACGTGCGGCTTATTACGTTCGAACTTTTCCTTAGCCATCGAAATCACCCTCAGGAGAAGAATTAAGCAAGCTACATCAGCCATTAAAACAAAGGCAGATATTTGCATATCTGCCTTGTTGTTATGGAGCTCTTGAGCGGATTTGAACCGCTGACCTCACCCTTACCAAGGGTGTGCTCTACCAACTGAGCTACAAGAGCGAAACACGGTGCACAAACAGCAAACTTGGAGCGGGTAGCGGGAATCGAACCCGCATCATCAGCTTGGAAGGCTGAGGTTCTACCACTAAACTATACCCGCGGAGCTTGCGGCTCACGCTTAAATATGGTGGAGGGGGAAGGATTCGAACCTTCGAAGTCGTAGACGTCAGATTTACAGTCTGATCCCTTTGGCCGCTCGGGAACCCCTCCTAAGCGAGCCGACATTCTACATCATGTCGACCTTCTGTCAAGCATTTTTCTCATTTAAATTATGAGGTTAGCTGCGTTGACCCGCTTCGTAGCCAGTCCCTCAAGAGGTGTTCACTGCGAAGCGGGCGCCATTCTATTCAAACTATTCGACAGTTGCAATGCCTTCGCACGGCATTATTTTATGTTTTAACTCATTGAATTCTTTAGCAAGGTTCTGCAGCAGGGCATCGTCCAGCAAATGCTGGCTTTCAGGTGCGATCCGTACCCAGTACCCCGCTGAATCGGGCACATTCACCTGCTCTGCCCGCGCCTTGATATTGCTGCCCTGGAGACGCTGCACAATGGACTGCGCCAGATCCTGGCGAGCCACGGCACCCAGATAGACACAATCGCCTTCGCGCTCCGGCGCCGCAGAGACCGCACGACGCCCGCCGGCGCCATCGGATTCGCTCAACAACTGGATATCCTGGTGAGCGCTGCGGTACAGCGAAAGAGGAGCGACTTCCTTGGCCCTCAAGGGCGCTTCTTGCTGGTGCCAGACGTAATAGACACCATTGAGCACCAGCAACAACAGAAACAACCAACGCATAGGAACCTCAATCGAGCGGACACGCCACCGCCAAGCCAACCAATACCAGGACGGGCACCCGATGCGCCCTGCCCTTGTTAAAACCGCTAGCCGCCTCGAACTCAAGCATCATCGCGCAAGCGCAGGCTGAGTTCGCCACCACTGAAGACCTTTTCCACGCCATCCACCTGCAGACGGAGCGCACCCTGCTGATCGATGCCCAGCACGATCCCTTCGACCCGGTTCACTCCCGCGACCAGGGCAACCTTGCGCCCCTGCCAGAGATGATTCTGCTCCCACTCAGCCTGGATAGCCGCGAAACCAGAGGACTGGTGCCACTCCAGGTAAAAGCGCAGCTTTTCCCCCAGGCTCGCGATCAGCTCGTTGCGATCGATCGAACGGCCCGTTTCCAACCGTGCCGATGTCCACAGCTGATCCACCTGTTCGGCAACCTGCATATTGACGTTGATCCCGACCCCCAGCACGACGTGACAGACGTCCGCCGGGTCGCCGACCAGCTCCAGCAGAATGCCGGCGATCTTCTTGTTGTCCACCAGGACGTCATTGGGCCACTTCAGCCCCGCCCGGGCGATCCCCAGCTCACGCAATGCGCTTAGAACCGCCAGGCCGACCACCAGGCTCAAGCCCTCCAGCTGACGCATGCCGCCTTCGATCCTGAGCAACAGGCTGTAATAGATATTTTCCGCGAACGGACTGACCCAATGCCGGCCCCGGCGCCCTCGTCCTGCGGTTTGCCGTTCGGCCACCACAATGAATGGCGCAACGGAACCTTTCTCCACCAGTCGCAGCGCCTCGGCATTGGTTGAGTCAATGGTGTCGTAGACATGCACCGGCCAGGAGGCCGAGGGTTTTGCGGCGGCTATCTCCAGCTCGCTCAGCAACACCAGCGGGCTGGCGAGTTGGTAACCCCGGCCACGGACTTTATGGATAACCAGCCCGAACTCCGCCTCCAATTGCTGGAGCTGTTTCCAGACGGCGCTGCGGCTGACGCCCAAGGCTGCCCCCAGCGCTTGCCCGGAGTGGAATCGACCATCTTTGAGGAGCTTCAACAACGTCAACATGCAGGTCTCGACTCACAATGAGGCAGGCATGATAGCCATGCGCCGAGAGCTTGCATATGACTCTTGAGCCTTGCAGCGCCTGGGCCGGCCTCTTCGCGGGCAAGCCCGGCCCCTACAGTGTGATGTCGTATGCGAATTTTGTGTACGACGCCGTCCTGTAGGAGCCGGGCTTGTCGGATCGCCGCACCGCCGCGAAGAGGCCCTT
>NZ_JALJES010000033.1:0-35864 GCF_023242525.1 Pseudomonas sp. MWU12-2319 | reverse complement strand
AATGAGCGCTCTATGCGCCTGGAAGTTACTCGGGCTACCAAACCCGATCACTGATGAGCAGTGACGAGTCGAAGCCTAGCCGTGAGATCAGGCGCAAACAAGCGGTCAGGATTTTCTAGGAAATTTCAGTCAAGGGAAAGAGAGAACTCTTGCTGGTCGCTGAAATGGCCGACTTCTGTGAGAGGCTGTGAGCGCCATTGACCCTGTGTTCGATCCCACTGGTTGAAAGGTGTCGTTGATGGCCAGCTGCTTTCGAGCCAAGGTGGGCGTTGGTAGTCATGAGGAGGATGCAGAAAACTCAAACGCAGCCGTTACAAAGGCGCGTTCCAATTGAAGCCACACACCTCCTGTCGAAACCATTGCGCTAGAACACATCATGATCGATCTATTCATTGCTCTTCTGGAGTTCCTGGGCCCTCTGGACTCTGTAGCCCAAGCAGACGGGCCGTCCACATGGGCACGACGTAATCGGAAGCTGATCAGAGTGTTGTACATCCTTTGCATGCTTCCCTTGTGCGTAGCGCTCTTGCTGCTTTTTATCGACTGGGTGGCTGGCCTCGGCATCGGAGGGAAGAGGGTGGTCATGGTCGTGGTGGGGATGCAACTGATCGGTTTGTTTGTCCTGCTGCGTCGCAAGAGCAATAAATAGACGTCATCGTTTGGTTCCGCCATCTCCGTAAGCGGCGACGCGGGCCCGTTCCGAGATGTCTCTGTCTCGGGCACTCAAGGAAGGATAAAACGTGGTCGACGAATACAATCAAGCACTCATCATAGGTACAGCCTGCAGCGCCATGGCTGCCGCTTTACACATAGGCGTTGTCATTGCAGGTCCTGCCGGATACCAGTTTGCCGGCGCAGGAAAACGCTTTGTTCGCGCAGCGGAGGCGGGAAGAGCATTTCCGGCAATCGTCACAATTGGAATCGCGCTGATCCTCACGGTCTGGGCTCTCTATGCCCTGTCTGGCGCAAGCTTCAGGTCCGTCATCAACTGATCGCGGGTCGGATCACTCGTCTGATGGATACTGGGTGGTGTTGCCCCTCTCTAGCGTTTAACGAAAGTTCGTTACCTGAATAGAGCATTCTTCATCTTTAGCAAAAGGGCAAAAAGCTATCATCGCCCGGCAGCAAACGCTGCAAGGATAAATTGGAATGGGAGCTATTTTTCCATGATGGAAAACGCCGAGCTGGAAGCTTTCAAGGCTATTGTTGATTACGGCAGTGTCACTCAGGCCGCGCTGAAGCTCAACCGCGTGCAATCAAGCATCTCATTCCGTATCAAGACGCTGGAATCCAAGCTGGGCACCCGCTTGTTCGAACGCTCAGGGCGCCGCATTGTAGTGACGGCTGCTGGCAACGAACTGTATGGCTATGCCTCGCAAATCCTTGAGTGGGTAGCGAAGGCCGAGGCTAGTTTTGGGCAGGGCAGCGGTCCTCAGAAGCTGCGCCTTGGGGTGATCGAAAACTTCACGCTTTCTCGTCAGCCGTTATTGCAGCGAATAATGAGCAATCCGATAGCGTTGGATATCGATATTACCTTAGGTAACTCCACCTATCTGATCGATGCATTGGAGTCGGGCATTTGCGACGCCGCCATCGTCGGCGCCGGAATCGCACCTGGGCATTTGACGCGCCTTGGATTGTTCGAAGATCGGCTCACGCTGATTTATGGCGAGTCCCATGCTCCGGTATCGCTGGATACCCTGGATGGGTGCAGCTTTTTGGTCAACAGTCGGCAGAGTGCCTCGCAGCGCAATCTTAAAGAGTTGCTGACGCTTCATCGTGCGACACCTGACCGGATCGTTGAGTGCGGTTCCTACTCGTTGTTGTTCTCTCAGGTAGCGAATGGTGCTGGTGTCTCACTGGTGCCCCAAGCACTGGTTGAAGTCTTTGCCCCCACCCACAAAGTGCTTAGCCTGGAACTGACGGGCCCCTATGCGACGTTCAATACTGAAATGGTCTTTCTGGATGCGTCACTGGGTTCTGCTGCAAGGCGGCTTACCGAATGGATTCTTGAAAGTGAGACATGTGAGGTTAGGTCGACGGTTGGGCAGCGAGTGGAGATGAGCCACGGCTAACCATGGCTCATCGTGCTCAGCTATCTGCGGATGGACCTATTAGTTACAGGAGCAACGTACGGCTTCGTCCTCATAGCTTACGCTGATCTCAAGTGAATCCAGATCTGAACAGGCAGTAATCAAATCCCCACTTCCTTGCGCGATGCTGATCCAGTGAACTCCGTTATCGTCCACCCGTTCTATCAATTTGTTCATCAGGCAGTCTCTACGTTGCTCATCAGTTTCGGCTTGGGTTTGGCCGAGCACATCACAACGCCGGTGGCGATAAGCACTAGGCTCACCCAGTGGTAGGCATGGAGTGGCGTACCCAGGAAAATGATGCTCAGGATGCCCCCGGACAATGGGACGATATGCGTAAAAATCTCCCCACGTGTTGCTCCGATTTCAGCGATGCCGCGGTTCCAGAACAGGTAAGACAGCCATGATGGAAAGATGACCAGGTACGCCAGCCCCCATAAGCTGACGGTGCCATTCAGCATCGTGTGAAGGCTGTCTGGTGTTAGGTATATCGTCACGAGCGTGAAGGGGATCAGCAGTAAAGTGCCAACCAGTGCGGAGTAGGTGACAAAGGCGCCGCCAGGAATTGTCTTGGGCTTTGTCCGCAGAAAGGCGCAGTACATTGCCCAACTGGCAGCCGACAGCAGGGTCCATAGGTCACCCTTGTTGAATTGCTTGAGGAAGCGTAGGTCCGAGAGGTGGCCCATGGTAACCAGCCATATGACGCCTAACGTACTGGCTACGACGCCAAGCCAGTTGCCACGCGATATGTGGTCGCCGAATACAAAGCGATTGATTGACAGTACCAAGCACGGTGTTGCCGAGAGATAGATGGCAGCGTTCAACGACGTGGTGTACTGCAGCCCTATGTACAGGGTCAGCGGGAACAACACCTGGCCGCAGATTGCGAGCATCGTCAGAGTTTTCCAGGACTGACGAATCGCCCCCATTGATCGGGTCAGCGGTCGATAGTTAATGATCAGTAGCAACGCGCTGGTCAGCAGCCATCGGGCTTGCGATAGCAGCACTGGATCGATGTCAATGACCATCAACTTGCCAACGACATAGTTGCCACCCCAAAAGACGGCGGCCAGAGAGAGATAAAGGTAGGGCATGGGTTGGCTCCTTTACACCTTTTCCAGGCAGATATCGGTGGCTCGATCTGCGCACCACGGGGCCGTCCCTTGGGCATCAGGCCCGATTAACAGGGCGCAGGCTTGGCCAGTGAGCTCTTTGAGCGCTGCCTTGAGTTCGTTCGATAGGCGTTTCGCAGTCCAACGGTTCTTCATCGCGATCAATGGATCGCCGTCGTTAACGATTTGGAAATGGGTCCCGTGTAGGCCAAGCTCTTGCGACAGTTCAGAAAGTCGGGACTGGGCCGTTCTGGAGAACTGGATTTCGTCCCGATGTCCGCTGATGCCTTGTGACGCCTTGCGCAGTTGACGCAGTGCATTCACATACAGCGGAATAGGGCGATTTTCCTGCGGGCTGGACAAGGCCCATTCGAGTGCACCCAGGGTGCCGCCCTGTTCGGGGATGGCGGTAGGAGTCAGCGTTACACTTTTATCCAGATAACGGTCAAACACTTCAATATTCCTTCAGCTTTCAAACCCAAGAACCGAGCGTCGTGCTCGGTGAGGGAAGCTTACGAAGGCGTTGGCCGCACGAATATCGAGTTATTTTGCTGGGTCAATTCGAAGAAAACGAATGATCGGGCGCAGGGGGGGCCGCTATCCTCGAACGCCTCAACGACTGGGTGCCTCAGGGTCCGTGTAGCAACGGTGGTGGCGCTTGATGACTATCTGACGCCGCAGCAAGCCGAGTCGCTCATTGCGCAAATGCCCGCCATCATGGCGTTGAGCAACTTTGGCGATATAGGCCCACAATCTGAAAAGGGCAATCGGTGTACTGGGGGCCAGTGGGTTGATTGCCTTGATGGGATGAATCATTTCATTTTTGCCGGTGGCAAAAACGCAAATGCCCCGACAAGTCGGAGCATTTGTTTTTGGCCCTTGATGGTTTTTGTCGCGAGAGGGTTTGCGACACGCTCCGTGCAGACGAGTCAATAACAGGTGTTTGGCACATCAGGCGGCAACCGCCTGCCGTTGTTGCTTGAGCAACGGCACTGCGCGTACTGAGCTGCCCGGTTGCAATCGCAGGCGTTTGGCGGTCAGGCGATCGACCAGCAGGCAGTTGCCGACCATTCGGGCGCGGGCGGCGGTGATTCGGCAGTTTTCCAGGCGCTGGTTATGGATCAGCCAGAGTGGCGCATTGTCGTCAGGTGTGCCGACCATCAGGTCCAGCGACTGGCTGTCGCGCACGGCACGGATTTTCGAGATCTGGGCTTCTATGACCGGACCGCCGTCGAAGATGTCGATGTAACCCTGATGGGAAAAGCCTTCGTTGCAGAGGATTCTGCGCGCCGGTTCGGCGTATTGATGGGCCTTGCCGATCACCGCCTGAGCTTGCTCGGTGAGCAGGCAGGTGTACAGCGGCTGACGTGGCATCAGCTCGGCGATGGACGACTTGTTGCCAAGCCCGGAAAGGTGATCGGCGTGGCTGAAGTCCATTTTGAAAAAATGTCGACCGAGGCTGTCCCAAAACGGCGAGCATCCGTGCTCGTCGGCGCTGCCGCGCAGTTCGGCGATCAGTTTTTCGCCGAACAAGTGTGGGAACTCGGCGACAAACAGCAATCGCGCAACTGATAACAGTCGGCCGTTATGGCCTTGACGCTGATCCGGGCGCAGGAACAACGAGCAGATTTCCGATTGGCCGGTCATTTCGTTGTTGAGGAACAAGGTCGGGATTTGTCGACGGATTCCCAGGTCTGCCGAGGTGTTGACCGTCAACCCGACACGGTAGTTGTACCAGGGCTCACGCAGCCCGACGGCACCTGCCAGGGCGCTGACGCCGATCACTTGCTGATCGTCGTCTTCGAGCACGAACAGGTAGTCGGCGTCCGCCCGTTCTACCTGCCCGACAAAGGTCCGCTGCGCCCAGCGTATGCGCAGGGTCAGACGCTCCTCGTTGGCCGGCAGCGTAGTGAACTCCGGGCCGGCGAGGCGTGCCAGCGCCAGTAACGCGGGCAGGTCGGTCATTTGAACCGGGCGCACGATCATGATGGAGCTCCTTGGGGGCGGAAGATCTGCTTCATAGCGCAATCAGCCTAACGGGGCTGCCGTTGTCCAGTTGCAAGGCGTCGAGCTGGGTGGAGTTGAGCAAGACAGGCTCCTCAAGGCTCCAGTCCAGCTCGGCGATAATTGCCCGGTAGTTTTCCAGTGCGTCATTGCTCAGCAGGTACGGCGTCTTGCCACTGCTGTGTGGGCTCAAGTGCGCAACGGCCGTGCGGGTCTGGGTGATCGAACGAATACTCGCGGTGCGCGCAAACAGCGTTGGTCCACCGTCGACGAGGTCGATGTAGCTGTTGCTCTCGAAGCCTTCGCGTTCAAGGATATCGAAGGCTTCCTGGCCGTCCGGATGAATCCGGCCAATACACGCCTGAGCGCTTTGCGGCAGCATCGGTACGTAGATCGGGTAGTGCGGCATCAACTCGGCGAGAAAACTTCGGTTTTTCAAGCCGCAGAGGCGTTCAGCCTCGACATAAGGCAGGTCAAAAAAGTGCTTGCCCAGTGCATCCCAGAATGGCGATTCACCTGCGTCGTTGCTGTAGCCGACGATTTCGGCAATCACTGCGTCGGAAAAGCGCTGAGGGTGGGCGGCGATGAACATCAGGCGGGCCCGGGAAAGCATTTGCGAAGAGGGTGTGCGCTCAAGCTCGGTGTTGAGATGAAAACCTCGCAGCAAGGTATGTGCGCGGAGGTCCTGGCATAACGACAGCGCCGGCACCCCGTGATGAATGTTCAGCTCGCGCGACTCGCTGGTGAAAGGGCGGTTGCGCAGGCTGTAGAAGGGCTCGCTGAAACCGGCGGTCGCGAGGACTTCCGAACAGCCCAGCAGCCGTTGACTGGCCAGGTCCTCCAGCACGAAGAAATAGTTCTCCGGGCCATGGCTCTTCACGTCACTGGCAAACGATGCGCAGGAAGCGAGAATCTTCTGGCGCAGGCGCTCGCTGTCGTCCGGAAACGAGGTGGCACTCTCCAGGCTGTCGCGTGCAAGTTGCTGCAACTGAGGCAGGTCGGATAACTGAACTGGACGTAAGGCCAGCATGGAGGTACTCCTGTATCAAAGAGCCTGATACCGGGGCATCAGGCTTGACTATCACTGTCGGCTTCCACGCATACAACGGCGGTCGGCTAATCACCGTCAGCGACCGCTCGACGTTTTGAACACTGTTTTTTTCAACTGTTGGACGGGTCTGGCAATACGCTGCTGGCGCCGATTCTGTTGAGGAAAAACAGGTAGACCAGGCCCGCCGCAATCCAGATGCCGCCGAGCTTTTGCGCATCGACACCCATGTTGTAGAGGATGGCGCTGACGATGATGAAGCCGATCACCGGGCAGATCAGATGGCGGATCACCTGGCCGGATTTCTGCCGGCGCCAGTAGTAGTTGATCACTGTCAGGTGCAGCAGCATGAAGCCGCTCAGGGCCCCGAAGTTGACCAGTGAAGTGAGGGTGTCCACCGAGTTGATGAACAGGTAGCAGATCAGCAGCGACAGCACCGCCACCAGGTAAATGCTGATGTGCGGGGTATTGTGCTGGGGATGTACCTTGGCCAGCACCTTGGGCAGTTTGCCGTCTCGTGCCATACCGAACAGCAAGCGCGATACCGCGGCTTGCGAGGTGATCGCCACCGCCACGCCCCAGGCCAGTGCCGTGGCCACGCCGGTGACAGTCGCCAGCCAGCTGCCGGCGGCGATTTCGGCGATTTCATAGAACGCGGTATCGGCGGACTTGAAGCCCATGCCGGCGGCCAGGTCTGTGGCGATCCAGGTCTGTACGACGAAAATCCCCCCCATGACCACCAACGTGATCAACGCGGCTTTGCCGACGCTGCGGCCCGGATCGCCTTTGATCTCTTCGGCCAGGGTCGAAATCGCATCGAAGCCGAGGAACGACAACACCGCGATCGACACTGCCTGCATGAGCAACGCGAAGTTGAAGTGCTCAGGGTTGTACAACGGTGCCAGGGTCAACTGGCCGTTACCGGCGCCACCGTGCAAGGCGGTCCAGGCGTAGAACAGGAAAATTCCCAGCACCACCAATTGCGCCAGCAGAAAGAGCATGTTCATCCGTGCGGTAAAAGTGATGCCCCGCAGGTTGACGAAGGTCGCGCTGACCAGGAAGGCGAGGATGAAACCGACCTTGGGAATGTCCGGGTACAGGTGATTCAACGCCATCGCCGCATACACGTAGAGCAGCGGCGGGATCAGCAGGTAGTCGAGCAGCATCAGCCAGCCGGCGATAAAGCCGACATGCGGGTTCAGCCCGCGTTGAGCATAGGAGTAGACCGAGCCGGCGATCGGGAAGGCCCGCGCCATGCTGCCGTAACTCAAGGCGGTGAACAGCATCGCCACCATGCCGATGATGTAGGCCAGCGGCACCATGCCGGGGGCCTCCTGGTTGACGTAGCCATAGACGCCGAACGGGGCGATGGGGATCATGAAAATCATCCCGTAAATCACCAGGTCGGTCAGCGACAGGCTGCGTTTCAACTCTTGCTTGTAGCCGAATTCTTCTATTTCCATGAAGCAGTTCTCCTTGTAAGCCACTATGGCAATGTGTTTGAACCAGGCAGGTAAAAACACGCTACAGCGTTGGTTATCGTTGTTTTACCGGTACAACCCTCCGTTTTTTTTCAGCTTGAAACTGTTCGCTTGAGGCCTCGGCTTTACAGCAACGGCGCCAGGTAATCGCTCCAGGTCTGGACCGCCAGCCGATTGCGCAACAGGTCGTTGCGCACCTCGATCAGCACCGAGTCGATGCCACGGGCGTCGCCGTGAACCGGCACCGTCATGTCGGCCGCAGGGTTGATTTTGTAGGGCTGATTACCGGCGACCCGCAGTGGATGCCTGGCCAACCCGTCGACCAGCCGGCTTGCATAATCCTCGGCCCGCCCATACAGCACGCCGGCTTCCAGCGCTCGGGGCTGGCCGAAGTAGATTGGCGTGAAGCTGTGAATGCCCACCACCCGTACCGTGCGGCCCTCGGCCACGCGGGTATCGATCAGTTCGCCAAGGCGTGTGTGAAATGGTGTGAACAGGCACCGGCGTCGGTAGTCGCGGGTCGCATCGTCGAGATTCTGATTGCCCGGCACCGGATAAATTTCGCTCTTGGTCGGGATGCTGTCCGGCGCCTGCAACGGACGGTTGAGGTCGATCAGCAGGCGCGAGTAGTTGGCCGCCAGCAGGGTCGCGCCGAGAGCTTTGGACAGGCTCTCGGCGAGCGCCAGCGCACCGATGTCCCAGGCAATGTGCTCGTGTGTGGCATCGCCGCTCAATCCCAGATCGTTCAAGGCGCTCGGGATGTAGCGGCTGGCATGTTCACACACCAGAATCAGCGGGTGCTCGGATGCTTCCCGGCTCAGGCTGTAAGCCGGCTCGGTGTAGAGTCCAAACTCGGCGGACTCAGTAGAGGCGTGCATAGTGCTCACACAGTTGGGCGGGCGACAGGTGCTGGGTCAAGGCAAGTTCCTCGGTTTTAACGGCGAAGTAGGTGTCGAGCAGCGCGCCCGGCAAGGCTTCAAGCAAGGCCTCGCTGCCCCGCAAGTGGCTCAGGGCCTGCGCGAGTGACGCCGGCAGGGCAACGATGCCACGGTGCTGGCGTTGTTCTTCATTCAGCGAGTCCGGGACTTCATCGGTGATCGCGTGCAGCGCCAGGCGTTGCTCGATGCCCAGTCGGCCGGCAATCAGCACGGCGGCCATCGCCAGATGGGGGGAGGACGTGGCGTCCATGGCGCGGAATTCGAGGTTGTATTGCGCGGCCTCGGATTTGCCGCCCAGGCTCACGGTCGGGCAGATCCGCAGAGAGGCTTCACGGTTGCGTTGACCCAGGCATGCATATGACGCACTCCAGTGATGCGGTTGCAGGCGCTCATAGGAAATCGGTGTCGGCGCGGTCAAGGCGCAGAGGGCCGGCAAGTAGTGCAACACGCCCGCGGACCAGTGCTGGCCAAGGGGCGACAGGCCGTTGGCGGTCCCGGCGTCATACAGCACCGGATGGCCGGACAGGTCGTGCAGGCTCAGGTGCAGGTGCACGCCATTGCACACCGCGTGCTCCGAGGTCTTGGGCGCAAAGCTCAGGTTCAGTCCCATCTGCCGGGCGATCTCGCGGGTAATCTCGCGCACGTTGACCGCACGGTCGGCCGCTGCGACGCCCAGGGTCGGTCGGCAGGTGATTTCGTATTGGTGTTTGCCATATTCGGGCAGGAACATTTCCGGCTCGACCCCACCTGCGCGCAAGGCGCTGAGTAGCCAGCCACCGAACGTTGCGCCTTGACGCTGAGCCTCTAGCGAAAACGCTAGATGTTCAGCCTGGACGCTGTCGGTGGTGAGGTTGAATTCGTGCTCGAAGGCCGAAGTGATCTGCAGCCCAAGTTCATCGTGGTAGCGCTGTACTTCGTTGCGCAGCAGCGTGCGCGGGCAGGTAGCCCATGGACGGCCATCGGTTTCGCAGATGTCGCCATGGATGAAATCCAGGGCCGGCGCACTGGCATCGGGACCGTTGCTGACCGTCACGCGACTGCTCAGGTCGGGGATCAGCCGCAAGTCACCGTAGGCCCCCCACGGATTGCTGGCGGCGATGATGTCTTGCGGGGTCAGCGCGCTGTTGGCCGGGACCCAACCGCAACCAGCGGTCTTGTAGTGCTCCAGTTCATCGGTCGGAAACGACCGGCCACGGGTCACGCCGATCAGGTCCGTGGTGACGATGGTGGTCATTGCCACGGGCGTCAGAGGCTCACCGCTGTTGGCGCGGCTCATGCCTGCAACGCCTGCAAACGATCGAGTACGGTTTGCGTATCGGTGATCCAGCAATAGCCCTTGATCGCACTCAGGCACGCCAGGTGGCGTTGCTCGGTATAGGTTGCGCAGGCGTCTTCGACCAACGTCACCAGATAGCCGCGGTCAGCCGCATCGCGCACGGCCATGTCGACACACTGGTCGGTGACGATGCCGGCAATGATCAGATGGCGGGTTTGCAGGTTACGCAGCACGTAGTCGATGTTGGTCGAGTTGAACACCCCGGAGGAGGTCTTGGGCAAGACGATTTCATTTTCGACCGGTGTCAGCGCTTCAATGATGGCGGCTTGCGGGCTGCCTTTTGGCAGGTGCATCTGCGACAGTTTGTGGTCCAGCGAGCGGTCGCGCCCGTCGGCGGTGAG
Source organism: Pseudomonas sp. MWU12-2319 (assembly GCF_023242525.1). Lineage (NCBI taxonomy): Bacteria > Pseudomonadati > Pseudomonadota > Gammaproteobacteria > Pseudomonadales > Pseudomonadaceae > Pseudomonas > Pseudomonas sp. MWU12-2319. The sequence continues at coordinate 25,511 of NZ_JALJES010000033.1, read as the reverse complement.
GCTTTCGATGATCGTGTGCAGAACGTTCTGCCGAGCCGTGCGCACGGCGGCCAGCAACCTGAGTTGGTTGGGAATCACCTGTTGACGGGTGCGGTCGAGGAAGTACCTGGCGTCCGGCCCTTGCAGATGCGGGTCGAACTGCGGCTCAAGCCAGGCGCGTTGCATGTCCACCAGCAGTAGCGCGGTTCGGTTGGTAGTAAACGGCAGGTCACGGGGCGAGTGATGGGGGAGCATAAACATCCTTATTTTTCCTCCAGCAGGTGAGTGGTGAAATCGTTTCGTAGTGCGTCGATGCCTTCCAGTCGCTCGGCAAGATCGGGGCAACGCAGCGTCAGGCAGGCAATCAAGGCTTCGACCTGGGCCAGTGCCGGCACCAAGGTGTCGAAGGCCGATACCGACTCCACGGGCGCGGTGATCACCAGGTTGGCCATCTCGCGCAGCGGCGAGGCGTAGATGTCGGTAAACAGCACGACGCGCGCATGCCGGTTCTTGGCCGCGCTGGCGACACGCAGAGCCTGGGATTGATAACGTCGATAATCGAACAGCAGCACCACGTCCTGACGTTGCACATCGAACAGGCGATCAGGCAGTTGCGCGTTGTCTTCCAGGGCAAAGCAGCCCGCACGCAACAGGCGCAAATGATTGAGCAGGTAGTGGGCGAGGAAGCTGCTGAAGCGTCCGCCGAAGCAATGCACTTGATGCCGTGTATCGAGCAGCCACTCCACCAGAATGCGCACATCTTCGGGTTGAGTCAGGGCCTGGGTTTCGAGCAGGGTACTGTGACTGTCCGCCAGGTAATGACTCCAGACGTCGTCTTGCTTGAGGTGTGAGCGCGGTCGCAACAACGTGCTGGGCGAGCGCAGGCGGTGATCCATGTCGCTGAGAAGCGCGTCCTGAAAATCGGCATAGCCACCGAAGCCGAGTTTTTTCACCAGGCGCACAATAGTCGGATCGCTGACGCCGGCGTGCTCGGACAGACGCGACATCGGGCCCAGCCCGCTACGCGGGTAGTGGTCCAGCAATGCACGTATGACTTTGCGTTCCGACGGCGTGAGGTCCAGGCCGGGATCAGTGATCCGGTCTCTAAGTGAGGGCATCCGAGCTCCTGCTAGAGGGGGAGGGTGTTGCTTTTATTTCATGATTGGCTAAATAAATACTTATGTAATTTATGCTACATGTCTAGCGGGTTTTTTCATGTGCCTGACCTGAAAAGCACCGAAATGGGGTGGAAGTCTTGTTGGGTAAGGCCTGCGTGGGGTTTGCTTATCTGCGAGCGCTATATCACCGATCCGACTTATCGCTTCGTCGAGGCCCATCGCCTGAGCGAGGGCGCGGTTCAAATCTACAACGCCAGCGTTGTAGATTTGAACCGCGACAAGCAACAGATTTGAGGTGATTCTCTGCATCTGCATCTGCATCTGCATCTGCAGCGTCCAGGCCTTGGCGGCTCGGTACAAGGTCACACAACCCAGCCGGGTAGAAAAATCGGGTTCAGGGCCCCCCAGCAGTACCCCGGTGCAATCATGCTGATTACCCTGATCGTCACCAGTACCCCGGTTTTTTGCATCATGCTGGGGTTTATGCTGCGTTCGGCAACAGTGACTGTCTGGCATCTGTTGTGCGCAGCCCTGGGCATTGGTGAGGCGATGATGCTGCTGCTACCCAGTGCGGCGCTTCCGGAGGGCTCGTCACGGTTTTGGTTGGGCGCAGCCATTGGGGTTCCAGTGAGCTATGCGCTTTACAACCTGTACGTCGCCTGGTCGGTGTTGTTGCTCGATGAGCAGATCACGCCGTGGATGAATGTGAGCATCAGTGCGATTGTTCTGTCGCTATTCTTGTGTCTGGTCGGGGATCGAAGTCAGGCACGAAGGGCATCACTGAGCGAAGCCTGAGCCAATCAGTGGAGTCTTGGCCCTACGCCCACTCGTTTTGCGGTGGGCAACCGAGAACCTGGAAAGCATCGACCTTGCATCGCAATGCGGGCGCCGCAATTTGTCAGTTAGGGCGCCATTACGGCCAAGGCCGGCTCCTACAGGATGTTATCCCGATGTTGATTTTGGGCTGATTTTTTTCGCGGTTCGAATTCAGGCTTCGCTCTATGCAGTGAGGGTAGGAGTCCACTGAGAGCTTGGCGCTGGTACTCGCTGACAGCTGTGAACAGTGCTTCTGCCTCGAGACGCAGCCGCCCAACTTCGTCTGCTGATTGCGTTCCCTGAGCTTCGTGGTACTGCCGCAGCACATCCAGCGCCTGTGTCATCAAGGGTTCACCCTCTTTGATTTTGTCGATCAGGCTCTGGCCAGCGCTGTAATGGTTATCGTTGCTCATCGAACTACTCCATCCCGATTGAGGATCAACGCAGTATAGGCCGTCCCACACGACAACCCTGCACGTCCATCATAAAGCTGAGGCGAAAAAATGCCTTGCCCAAGGTGGCACCTTGCACCTGGTTACACCGAGGGCTACCAAACTCCGTCACTGATGTGCAGTGGCGGCTTGAGGATAGTCATCGACGTTAGCAGCGGAATGTGATGGGTGGTCTACAATTGAGATTCAAAATATCAACTCGCAAGACGCTTTCATCATGATGTAGGGGGTGTTGATATGTCGGTGATTTTGGAGTTGGCACTGTGGCGGTGCGGATAAAATGGATTTGCATGAAGGGGGTGTGAATAGTTCGGCCGCTACCGGCGAGCCGCCTGACGCTATCCATATTGTAATTAAGCTTTATGTCTGCTTGCTGCTCGCAGGGTTTGCGTTTGTTCCGGCTTATCTGATTGGCTACTTGTACGTCTTCCAGGATCCGACCCTTATATTCGAGAACCACACGTTCCATATCATTGCTATCACGGCCGCCACCCTGGAAGGGCTGTTTGTTACTTACGTAACCTGGTGCTGCTATCAGTCATCGGGAGATCCGCTGCTGCGCTGGATGACATTGGGCTTTCTCGGGTTTGTGATGATCTATGCCTTGCATGGGGCGTTCACCGGGCTCGCTCACTCCCATCTCTGGCTCTTCCTGCTTTACGGACCGGCCTCTCGACTGGTCATGGCAATTCTGCTGTTGATCGGCATGCTGTCGTACCATCAACCACCTGACGCCGCTGCCCAACGCACAAAGCTCCGCCCGTGGTTGACCTGGATAGGGCTGTTCCTGCTGGTTAACCTGGCGGTGGCACTCGTTGCGAATTCGCAGGTTGCGGGCCATCCCGCAGTACGCCTCGCGCTGGAAGGTGGGGCCCTGTTTTTTTCCGCCGTGAATGTGGCAGTGCTGCTGTTGCGTCGTTTCCGTTCGCCGCTGATGGTGATTTTTGCCATCTCGGTTACCGCGTTCGCGTTGTCATCTCTTGCGTTCATCCTAGGGCGTCCCTGGAACCATATGTGGTGGCTCGCCCATGCGATCTTCGCTGCTGGATTCTTCCTGTTGAGCTATGGGGTCGCGCAAGCGTTCCTCTCCACTCGGTCGTTCTCGAAGATTTACAGTCAAGGGGAGTTGATGGTGCGTCTTGCCGAGTCAATGGCCTACGCTGAAAATGCCCTGCAGGAGCTCCAGCGCACCAATCGGGAACTCGGCCACCTTGCCGCGACCGATCCACTGACGGGCGCTGACAATCGGCGTCGTTTCATGGAACGGGTCGATGCCGAAATTGACCGGGCTAAGCGCGGCGACGTTCCGTTCTCGGTGTTGGCGCTCGACCTGGACAACTTCAAGTCCATCAATGATCGCTTTGGGCATCAGGTTGGCGATGACATCCTCAAGAGGTTCGTGCAGGAGTGTCTCGAATCGATCCGGCCGTACGACGGCGTAGCCCGAGTGGGTGGGGAAGAGTTCATGATATTGCTGCCCCAGACTCCACTCGAAGGCGCACACGTAATCGCTGAGCGTCTGCGGAACACCATTGCAACGACTTCTTTCAACATCAGCCAGCAACGGCTGACCACGGTCACAGTGAGCATCGGCGTATCGCAATACGGACGAGACGGGGACTCCATCGAAGACATTCTGCATGTAGCCGATCAACGCCTATACGACGCGAAACACCAAGGTCGTAACTGTGTCGTCACTGCCATCAAAACCATCCTGCAACCTCAGCCCTGATACTACTGCGCCATCGAAACGGTGCCGGTTATCGGTACATTTCACGGGGAGGGCGAACAGGCTGTGTTCGATGAGATCGTCAGGCTTGAGGCTACCGACCCAGGTATCGCTTTTTGGGGGCTTCCAGCGCCGGCTGACTCCGATCTGCAAACTGAAAATCGCCCATTGCTCGTTCTACGGCGAGCAGCTGAGAACCTGGCAAGCTCGACAATGCATGCACTGCTTTAAGGCTTGGCACTGATGCTCAAGGGTGTCCTGCAACAGAGGACCTGAGCCAGAAGCGACAAAACGGGAAGCCGGGCTCCCCGCTTCTGCGCAGGGTGTTGTCAGCTGCTGACGCTGAGCGCTTGCTCATCCAGCACCGAGTCCATCTTCAGCTGTGCCAGCTCAATCAGATGCACGACACCCATCGCCACCTTGCGGTTCGAACCGGTTCAAGGTTCAACGCAGTATAGGCGCCCCCGCGCAGTTACTTGGGGGCTGATCAACGGGAGCTCCTATGCTGACTGGCAGAATTCGGCTAGACGCGGAAGTCGGTCGACATGCCCTCTAGTGACTTGTGATAGATCGCAATACGATCTGATCGACCGCTCTGCTACCCATCAAGCGCCTGCGTTCAATAACATAACTTGAACGCTTACCCTATGTTCAAAAGTCTCAGGCAATAGCACCAGGGACATTTGTTCCCATGCCCGATGGCAGGAACGGTCGTATTTCGTCAATTTCCGCGGTGCTTAGGTGCAACTCCGAGGCTGCAATCAGCCCGTCTACTTGTGCGGGACGGCGGGCGCCGACAATGGCACCTGTTACCACCGGTTTGCGAAGTGCCCAAGCGATAGCGACCGCAGCAGCACTCACCCCGCGCCTTTTTCCAATGCGCGCCATGACGTCAACCAATGCCAGGTTTGCACTCAAGCGGGGCTCCTGGAAGTCAGCACTGCGGGCCTTGCGCCAGTCGTCCTCGGGCAGTTGCGAGATGCGTTCGCGCGTCATACTGCCGGACAGCAGCCCCGATTGAAGCGTGGAATAAGCAAGGACACCCATCCCGGTCTGCTCGCAGAATGGCAAGACGTCTTTCTCGATGTCCCGCATCAAGGCAGAATATGGCGGCTGGAGTGAAACAATCTCTGTCACCGCCTGCGCCCGCTTGAGTTGAGCGACATCGAAGTTCGATGCACCAATAGCGCGAATTTTTCCTTGATCGCGCGCGGCTGCCAAAACCGAAAGCGCCATTTCAATACCTTCACTGCTTGCGTCTGCAGGAAAAGCAGGCCAGTGGATCTGATAAAGATCGATGGTCTCGACTTGAAGTCGACGCAAGCTTGCGTCGATCTCGGCGAGCAAGCTCTGGGGGGTCAGTGAGTGTGAAATCTCCTTCGTGATCGGGTCCCAGACCAAGCTGCCTTTGGTGAACACCAAAGGGTGCCGCGAGGCTGGCAGCCGGCTGAGCAATTTCCCCACTAATTGCTCCGCATGGCCCAAGCCATAAACCGCAGCGGTATCAATCCAGTTCACCCCACGTTCTACGGCATATTCAAGTGCGCCCAGGCTGTCCTTGTCGTCCTGCGCTCCCCAACTGTACTCCCAGCCGGTGCCGGCGATTGCCCATGTCCCCAGGCCAATAGGCGAAATCAGAAAGTCCGATGATCCAAGACGTCTCTTTTGCATAGCAACCTCTCCATAAGTGATGTGAGAAGTATCCGAGAGAGATCTCATGACGATAAGATAGATAATCGTATTTGAACTGCTGAAAAATATTCATGAGTAATCGCCCTGATCTCTCAGAGCTCGATGCCTTTGCCGCCGTCGCTCGCCATCGCAGCTTTCGCAAGGCCGCCGACGAGCGTGGTGTTTCGGCTTCTGCGCTGAGTCATGCGATGCGTGCGTTGGAGGCACGGCTGGGCATCAGACTGTTGAACCGAACCACTCGTAGCGTGACTCCGACCGAGGCCGGCCAGCAGCTATTGGCGACATTGGTCCCAACCCTGCACCAGGTTGCCGGTGCATTGGCGCAATTGACCTCGATGCAGGAAGTGCCCGCGGGTAAACTTCGCCTCAATGTGGCGCGTCCAGCGGCTCGCATCGTGTTTGCGCAAGTGCTCGCGCCCTTCGTGGACAGGTACCCACGTATTCAGTTGGACCTGATCACCGATGATGGATTGACCGATATTGTGAGCGGTGGGTTTGATGCGGGCGTCCGCTTTGGTGAAAGCCTGGCTGGCGATATGATTGCGGTCCCTGTCGGCGCACCTCAATCGTTCGTGACCGTTGCTGCGGATGCCTATCTGGCCGCGAAGGGGATCGCGCACGCCCCCCGCGACTTACTCGAACATGCCTGCATTGCCAGACGTTTTCCCAGTGGCAAGCTATACGCTTGGGAGTATCAAGCAGACAGTCAACCGATACGTTTGTCCGTCACAGGCCCGCTCATTCTGGAAGACGATGCGCTGATGATCCAGGCGGCGAAAGATGGTGCCGGTATTGCCTACGTCTACGAGGAGCTGGCACGCGACGATATCCGGAACGGACATCTCAGAGAGATACTCCAGGAATGGAAAGCACCGCCAAGCCGATTCTTTCTTTACTACTCCAGCCGGCGCCATGTGCCACCGGCCTTGAAAGCACTCATCGAATTCATCAGGGCGGATGACGTGAAAACCTGATTCAGAACCACCGCGACCGGCAGTTGTGGCTCGAGTGGTGTTCGATGCACTTTGGTATGAAATTCAGGATCACTGACCAACGTCTCCAATGCATAGGTAGCCAGGCCGGGGCGATTCAGGCGTACGCTTGCATTTCGACAACCCGGCCGGAGCGATTTCCCCTATTTCTGGCTAAGGGCTGCGATCGAAAGCCCGGAGACAACGAAGGTGAAGCCCGCACCCAGGTTAAGCCCGTTGACCACCTTTGGCCGGTGCTGAAGCCACGACGAGAGACGGGTTGCAAAAATTCCCATGAGTGCAAAGCCCAGTGCGGTCAACGCAGCGAACCAGGCGCCGTACACCATCATTTGCACGGTGACTGAGCCTAACTTCGGGTTGACGAACTGTGGAATGAACGCGAGCACAAAGAGGCCCGGTTTCGGGTTCAGTGCTGCGGACAGAAAACCGGTGAGGAATATTTTTTTCAGGGGCTGGCGCGCGGTGGGCTGGAAATTGATAAGGCTTCGAGAGCGCAAGACTTTGATGCCCAGCCATAGCAGGTAGCTGGCCCCGATGACCTTGACGACCCAGAACGCCAGTGCTGAAGTCTGCATCAAGAGAGTCAATCCCAGGGAGGCAGTTGTTGTGTGAAACAGGATGCCGGTGCCTGAGGCCATGCCAGAAACTGATGCAGCCATACGACCCTGGCTGAGCCCCCTGGCGATTGCCAGCAGGTTGTCCGGCCCTGGTGAGATAACCAGTAACAGACAGGCCGCGGTATAGGTCAGCCAAATATCCAGTGGGAACACAATCATTCTCCTTTTGTGTCTTGGGGGAATTCCGATGCCATTCGGGATTCAAAAGTCATGCCGGGCGTATGGTGTTTTGATTCTGCGCGACCTAACACTATATTGCGTTTTTTATCTCGGCTCGTGTGAGAGATGCAGTTCTTTTTCCCTCTGCCTAGCTTCGACTACAGAAAAGCTGAAACCTGCCTATGAAAAAAGTGAATGGATTGCGCGCGGCCGAGGCTTGAGAGTGGCTGCTTTACTGTCAATCAGGCGAATGTTCATGGATGCAAACACGGAAACAATAAAGGCGCAGCCCGCGAAGTCGAACTTTGGTAAAGGGATCATCTCACACAGGCGCACCATCAGCCTGTACCTCAAGGTAACGTTTTGCACATCACTCAATCGACTTACTGCCCAATAGAAACCAGATTCGACTGCGGGGCGTTGTGTGCAGGATCGTTGTTGGCGGGACGATATGCCAAGCGCGGCGGATCGACTCCGAAACTTACACCAGCTCTTTCACCATAGGAACACAAGCCAGTTGAAGCCCGGAGGGTGAATGGTAAATCGCAGGGGCATCACCAACGAAACCGCATCGCCGGTAAAACTCTGCAGCGTTCAAAGTCGCGTCCAGGTTGACTTTCTCCAGCCCCAAGTCGCGAGCCAGGTGTTCAAGGTGGTCCAGGACCTTCATGCCGATGCCCTGCTGCATAAAGCTTGGGAGTACAAAGATCGCGCCGATTTCACTTTTCTCCAGATCAAGCATGCCTGTCGCCACGGGGGTACCCCGAATACATCCCAGATAGAAGTGCTTTTCCATCAGTTCGCTATACCCATTCTCAGGCGATCCTGCTGTCCAGGCCAGTATCTGCTCTGTGGTATAGGCGCCGACGCATTGGTGCCGTATCGCTAGAAGGCGAATGTCGAATGCTGTTTGGGAGTCGCTTTGTGTTGCTCGCCTGATCGTGAACATGTTTATTCTCCGTTAGCCAGAGGCGGACGGAAAACTAAAAAGCCCCGTCCATTTTCTGGCGGGGCCTTGGGGTAATTACGTCATTTTTTAAGCGCGCATAGCCTCATGGCCCGCCAGAAGCGGTCATCAAGGTGCACATCATGTTCATGCTGGGTGTATGGATCATAGTCAGATGGTCTTCTGGATGATCGGATTTGTCAATCTTGGGGCGGAGTCAAGGTTCAGCCCTGAGCGCAATAGCGGTCATGACCACCTGTTTGCATTCGATCGGACCAGCATGGCTTCGTGGCCATGGTCGGTAGAGAGCGACTCGAACGGACTTGTCCTCCAACGCCACATCAACGGTCGATGCGTTATTATCGTCTTTCGACATCAGCCAAGGAGGCACCCATGAGCATTCGTGGTAAAGACCGACAGATCGACAACATTGAGTTCAATGTCGGCGACATCGCCCGTAGCAAAGCCTTCTACGGCGAGGCGTTCGGCTGGACATTCGTCGATTACGGCCCTGCCTATACAGAATTCAGTGATGGTCGCCTTACGGGGGGCTTCACTACGGGAGAGCCCGTTCGGCCCGGCGGCCCTTTGATCATTTTGTACTCGGATGATCTCGATGGGGCGCAGCAGCGGCTCAAAGCCTTGGGGGCTGTTATTTCCCGCGAAACCTTTTCGTTCCCTGGTGGAAGCAGGTTCCACTTCATTGATCCAGATGGCTATGAGCTGGCCGTTTGGACCGCTCAGCCGTAGGTCCCGGTCTCTCTTGAATGGGCTGGGTCAGTTTTCAATCAGCGCCAACAGCTCACGCCATCTCGGAGGAGCGTGCCAGTGCTTGCGTGTCGATATATTCGCGGATGTTTGCCACTTTGCCATTGCGAACAGTCATGGCGAAGACAAAATGGTCCTCGAACGTCCGGTTTGTGGCCTTAACTTTCCCCTTGGCGAACCCGACCATCAGAACCCGGTCTCCCTGCGCTACAAATTCGGGGGGCTCCGGGAATGAAGTCTCCATTTCGCAAGCCTTCTGAAGCAAATCCGCCAATCCCTGGTGCCCGCGGTGCGTGCCGGCCAGCGGCCAGTCCTGGCCCGGAATGATCCACTCGATATCTTCGGCAGACAACGCCAGCAGACCGGGCCTATCGCCGCGGCCCATGGCTGCAAAAAAACTCTTCACAGTCTGGACATTCCCTTGTGTGCTCATCGAAATCTCTCCATGTCCTTTTACCTGGGAACGTGTCCGATCTCATCGGACACGTTGTGGACCTGCTGGTGAGGACGGGGTGTCGGTGATTCAGCCGATATCGACTTTCATGGCGATGTCCCAGCTGCCGGCGCCGTTTTTGGCCAGGCCGATCATCATCAGGCCGAGCGCCTCGAGCGTCTGGGCCATCTGCAGGCCGCCAACATCCAACGGACGCAGCCCGAGACTCTCGAGAAACGTCGAGACCCGCGCCTTGGCGTGCGCATCGTCCGCCGCGATGAACGCGTCGAGGCGTTCACCCTTGGCAAGTACGTGGCCGAAGAGGGTATTGAACGCCTTGACGACATGCGCGCTGGCGGGGGCGCCCTTGGCGATCTCCTGCGCACCGGAACTGCCGTGGGGGGTAACGAGGCCCGAGAGATCGGGAGCGACCGGGTTGGTGATATCGATGATCACCTTACCGTCGAGCGATTTCCCAAAGTCGGCCAGTACCGCCACCGCACTGGGGTACGGCACGGCGAGAATGACGATGTCGCCCGCCGGAGTGGCGCCGTAAGTCCCGGTGATCGCTCCGGAGGCGAGCTTGTCGGCAAGCGCCTGTGCCTTGGCGGGATCGCGGCTGAATACCTCGACGGTGTGTCCGGCCTTGGCAATACGGCCGGCGACCGCCGTGGCCATGCCTCCCGAACCGATGATGCTGATAGTGCTCATGTGCAGTCTCCGTTCTGAAATCAGGTATTTTTCGTCTTTTCTGGATGGGTTACGCCGTCGCGGCTTGGCCACCCGCCGGGCGCAGTGCGGCCCGGCGGTGTGCCGTCACCTCATCAGACGGCCGGGAAGTAATGACCGTTATCAAGATCGGCGAAAAGTCCGGGCTGGGTCGGTTCCCAACCAAGAACCTGGCGCGTGATGGCGTTCGATGTCGGGGTGTCCAGCGTGACCAGATTCGCCAGGAACCCGAAGTAGCCAGGCAGCATCAGCACGTCCGCGGGAATAGGCACGGCCGGCAGATTCAATCGGCTGGCAATGGCTTCGGCGATCTGGCGGTACGGGATAGCCACTTCGGCGATTGCATGCCAGCTTCTGCCCGCGGCGCCTTTCTCCAGCGCCAGGCGAAACACGCTGGCGAGGTCACGGGCGTGCACGGCCCCCCAACGGTTGGCACCGTCTCCGGGGTAGCCGACGACACCCTTTTCCTTGGCCAGCCCGATCAACAGCGGAAGGAAGCCGGCGTTATCGGTGGAGCTGTGCATGATCTCAGGGATCCGCACGATTGAAGACCGTATGCCCTTTTCGGCGAGACCGATCACCGTGGTTTCCACGATGTTCCGAACCCGCAGGGTATTCTTGTACGGATCGCCGCCGGGAAGGGGCGGATCCTCCTCGGTGGCCGCCCGGCCCAGGCCCTCCCAGCCGGGCGAGCCGACGCTTCCAGACACGACCAACGGCTTTCCGCTTCCGGCCAGTGCTTGGCCATAGGCGAGCATGATCTCAAGCTCCGCGGCCGCAACGGCGTTGATTCCGCCGGTTGGAATCAGGTCCTGCCGGTGCGCGAGGTGGATGACGCCGTCCGAGGCAGCGGCCGCCTCCTTGAGCCCGTCGAGATCCTCGAGATGGCCGCGATGTACCTTGGCGCCAAGCGCAGCCGCCTGCGCGGCGGCCTTGTCGGACCGAGCCAGGGCCGTGACCTCATGGCCGGCGGCGATAAGATCGGAGATGATGTACGGACCGGAATGCCCGGTGCCGCCAGTGACAAAAACGCGCATATGCGTGCTCCTCGTGGGTGATGGGGTGCGAGAAAAGGTGTCAGGGGACTGTGCCGGGCGCATTGGCGATCCAGCGCCCCGCCGTCAGCTCAAGTCAGTCGGTGGAAAGTAATGGCCGTTGTCCAGGTCCTCGATCAGACCGGGCTGAACGGGGTCCCAGCCAAGAGCCTGGCGGGTGATGGCGTTCGACGCGGGGAGGTCCAGCGTGGCCACTGCCGCCAGGAACCCAAAGTAGCCCGGCAGCATCAGCTCGTCCGCGGGGATGCTCACGGCGGGTATTCCCAGGCGAGCGGCTATAGCCTCGGTGATCTCGCGGAACGGGATTCCCTCGTCGCCGATCGCGTGCCAGGTTTTGCCTGCGGCCCCTTTCTCGAGCGCCAGGCGGAACAGAGAGGCTAGATCGCGGACGTGCACGGCGGGCCAGCGGTTCTTGCCGTCTCCCGGATAGCCGGCGAAACCCTTTGTTTTCGCGAGCGTGATCAGCTGCAGGCGACCGGTCGCACTGTGTAAGAGTGTGGGAATCCGCACGACCGACGATCTGACACCTCGCTCGGCGAGGCCCACGACGGCGGTTTCCACGATATTGCGTGTCAACAGAGTGCCTGAATCGTTCGGGCCGCTGGGTAGAGCGGGATCCTCCTCGGTCGCCGGGCGGCCCAGACTGACCGGTGCGCCGATAGGCGCCGCCCTGCCCACATTCATGGGCGTGCCGATACTGCCTGCAACGACCAGTGGCTTATTCGTGCCCGCCAGCGCCTCGCCGAACGTGAGGACGGTCGCGAGTTCCGATTCGGCCAAGGCGGCGATCCCGCCGGACGAAAGCAGTTCGGCCCTGTATCCGAGGTGAATGACGCCGTCGGACTCAACCGCCGCCGCCTTGAGCCCTTTGAGGTCGGCAAGATCTCCACGACGCACCTTGGCGCCGAGCGCTGCCGCCGCTGCCGCGGACGCGTCTGACCTCGCCAGAGCGACGACCTCGTGGCCGGCTGCGATGAGGTCGGGGATGACGTACGAACCGACGTGGCCGGTGCCGCCAGTGACGAAAACGAGCATGTTATTGGCCCTTCTGAGCAGTGTGATACGAAACGCGCTGGTGCGACTGCGTTGAACTTAGAAGCCATGCTGGTCGTCTCGCTTGCAAAAAGCAAGTGAATTGCAGGAATTTACTTGCTCCATGCAAGCGATGTTAAGGTCCGGTCAGGAAAAAAACCTCGATTTCCCGAGATTGAGGAGTGAACCAGAGGGCAAGAAAAAACGAGGTCAGAAACCTCGCGACCGGCAGCAACGGGTCGATGCTGTTGAAAAAGTCGACCCTGAACGGTCACTCGTCAATGTCCGTTCAGGGTCGAAGGCTCTGCCTGCTCCGCTATTGCAGCGGAACATACACATCTGTTTGCCATTGATCCTGCGGTGTCTCGGGATAGATGCTCAGATAATTGAAGAACAGCGGCTGGTCACGCAGTTCCTCTCCACTGGCAGGAAGCCAATCGCGGTAAATCGGATAGATCGTTTCACCGATGTGATCCGGTGACCCCACGTGTCGCACCACGACGCAGCGACCGCCAGGAATGACGATCTCGTGCACGCCGAACTCATTTGGTGCCACGGCCTCGTGAATCTCGCCGCAGATTGCGAAGCGGAATGCTTCTGGCGGTGTCGTATCGGGGTTGTTATAGGGAATGCCAAAGTTGCGACTCGATGCCACCGGCGACTGTCCGCTCTGCATACGCCACTCGATGAACCTGCGCACGCTCTCATTGACGAGCCCGGGTGGTCCGCAGTGCTCGAGCGCGGCTACCTTGACCTCAGGGAAATCTACGATTCGTATTTGCATGACAATAGTCCTGGAAAAGTGAGGGATGGCGAACACCGCATTCCAGACCTGCCAGTTCGGTTCCTTCCTGAACGCACTCGGCGTCGTACCGAATGCCCGTCTGAACGCCCGGCAAAATGCCTCGGGACTTTCAAAGCCGGCACCGAGTGCGGCGTCCAGTACCGAGTGATCAGCGAGGGCGGCCAGGCGATGTGCCGCACGTCGTAGTCGCATCAGTTGCACATAACGTGAGACGGGCACGCCAACGAACGCGGTGAATTGTCGATGGAAGTGAAACGCCGAAAAGTTCGCCACATGGCTCAACGTCTTCACCGACAGGTCACCTTCGAGATTGGCATCAATGTAGGCGAGTACGGCGTTGAAGCGCTTTGTGTAAGCGAAATGGGTCGGCATGTCGGGCACTGGGAAAAGCTCCTGGAAGTACGGTCGGCAATAGAATCGACTATAGCGGCGCGGACGTGCCTAGCCGCGCTTGCTCAAGACCCATTTTGGATGGGCCAATACGATCTCTTCCAAGGCGTTCCTCTATCGTTTGAGCCGCTGTTATCAGCTGACACCTACTACTGAAGTACCCAATATCCAGGCGGGCCGGCGGTGCTCGGCGGCGTGCATTGCCAGGTAGGCTTTGAGGTTTTCGTCACCGATCCCCAAGGTGTATAAGATTTCAGCCATGAAACTGACCGGAGCGGTACCCGGCGCCGTAATTACGCGCTTATCGGCGATCGCATAGGGGACATCCTGATAGTAAGCCGCTCCACCGTAATTCAGTTTCGACAGGTTCTCTGCCGAGTTGGAGGTGTGGCGCAGGTTATCGAGCACGCCCGATTGTGCTAACACACGGGTACCGTCGCAAATGCCGGCGAGGATGATGTTTCTTTCATGGGCCGCGATAACCAGGTCCGTGATATTCGGGGCCTGATCGGTCTGCCAAACGGTACCCCCACAGATGATCAGCAGGTCGAGCTCATCGAGCTGTATGGCTTCGATCGCCAGGTGTGGGGTGACGATCATCCCACCAGAGGAGGTGACTTGGGTGCCCCCTGAGGTCGCGAAGCGTGTATCGAAGCCGTAGTAGCCACGACCGGTGGAGTTGATCAGGGCTGTTTCCCAATCCGAGAAATTCTCGGTGAGAATAGTAATGGCACGTGTCATTAGAGTGTCCTTCTCTGACGGCATTGATAAATATCTGAGGGGGCCTTTTCCTCGGGGGCCAAAGGGTAACAAACACGATCGTCAGTTTTTGTCAGTAGCGCTTGGGGCGTGTGTAGGGATGGTGTCAACTGAATCGGCCCATAGCTGCCGTTCGACCAAAGTAACAGTGGGCTGATAGAGTTGAGTATGCTCGCGGCGGGTAATAGTTTGGCCTGATTGTTTTTGGAGATTGATGATGGGTTTCTCCACAACACTGTGGGAGTGGTATGGTCAGGACGAGTACGAGCGAGTGCTTGTTTTGTGTGAGGCAATCCCAGCCCTTGAATTCCTGGCGCTGACCGCCGATCTGCAGCAGAGAGCAATCCCGGACTGTCCGGCATGTGAAGTCTGGTCCGAAATGATGCTGCCATTGAACGAGGTTCTTTCAACCTGTGGGAGCGTGTTACCAGAGCAGATCAGAACATGTCTGGAGCGTCTCTGGAAGCTATGCAACGGACTTACTGAGGTTGCATTTCACTGTCATGATCGATTGATGTTTGATCATGACGAGTGGTGGCCGATCAGAACTGCTGCCCAAGAGTTGCTGGATCTCATAGAGTCTCTGGAAATCAATCCCTTCTTGGATGATTTGTTACTGGGTTGTCGAAATGCTGTTCGCGGAGTAAAGCGTTGAGCGTTTCAGAAAACCTACACCCAGTAATCGCTCTTCGTGGATAGCTCGCAAGACTGAATGGCAAAGCGCTCGGGCTTTCTGTCCCTGAGGGTACCGTCATGTAGGGCGAGCAGGATGGTACAAGCCTGTTGTGCGGATAACATTGGTCCGTGCTCTTGTGTTGTGAATGCTGTTGTCAATGCTCGTTCTTGTCCACTCGTTTTATCTGCGGTGAAGCCCCACAGCGTTGCGCCAGTACAAGGTTGCTTCGTACTGGAAGTTGATGAGGAAGTGAGATGAACATACCTGGGCAATGGATTGGGCTATTTTGTCCAGATCGTCCATAGCGGAATGTCCCTCCGGTTCGGGCCCCTTGATTCTGATGTTACAGCGTGTAGCGATGGGCAGTTACACCGTCGTCGATTTGCTCAGCTTCTACAAGATCAATGACCAGGTGCGGCTCAATCTCGACGTGAAAAACCTGTTTGATCGCGACTACGAAGAAGGCGCGTTCGGCAACGTTTATGCCTATCCGGGTGCGCCACGAACCGTGCAAGTCGGCATTTCCTATACGTTGTAGTGCTCTCTGCCATTGCTTCCCCGATCTGATCCGGTGACCCCACGTGTCGTATTACGACACAGCGACCGGCAGGCATGACGATCTCCTGCACGCCGAACTCATTCGGCGCCACGGCCTCGTGAATCTCGCCGCGGATTGCGAAGCGCGATGCTTCTGGAGGTGTCGTATCGGGGTTGCTATAGGCAATGCCAAAGATGCGACTCGATGAGCGTGCGCACGCTCTTAGTTCCAACATCGAAGGCTTGACTCTCCTGCCTGGGGCAGACTTTACCCTGAGGGCTTATTCCTTCTGGAGCCCCACATGAGCAAGCGCACCCTGGTCGTTCTCGGCCACCCTTCCGCCAACAGTTTCTGCTCGGCACTAGCTGATGCTTACCTTGAATCGTCTTTCCAGTCAGGTCACGAAGTACGCCTGTTACGGCTGGGCGAGCAACGCTTCAACCCGGTGCTGCACGACGGCTATCACCCGACACAACCCCTAGAGCCAGATCTTTTGCAGGCCCAGGCCGACATTGCCTGGGCGCAACACCTGGTGTTCATCTACCCGATTTGGTGGGGCGGAATCCCTGCACTCTTGAAGGGCTTTCTGGATCGGGTATTACTACCCGGCTTCGCCTTCAAATACCGACAGAATTCGCCGTTCCCGGAGCAACTGCTCAAGGGCCGTAGCGCCGAACTGTTGGTTACCCTCGATACGCCACCTTGGTATTACCGCTGGGTCTATCGCATGCCTGGCGTGCATCAAATGCGCAAGACCACCCTGGAGTTCTGTGGCATCAAGCCCGTGAAGGCCATTACCTTCGGTCCACTGATCAAGTCCCGGCCGGAGCAGCGGGAGCGCTGGTTGGCGCAAGCACGGGCCATTGCCCGTCGCTAGGGAGCGGATTTTCAGGTAATTTCGGTGCTCTGCACATCATCACAATGGACTGTTCATGTACATCGGTAAAGCGGCTCAACTGTCAGGTACGACGGTAAAAACCATCCGCCATTACGAGGCCATTGGCCTGCTACCTGTCGCGCGACGCCAAGGTCGTTATCGCCTCTACGATGAGCAAAGTGTCGAGTTGCTGAGGTTCATCAAGTGCGCCCAACAGTTGGGTTTCAAGCTCAAGGAATTGCAAGCCTTGATACCGGAGCAGTGGACCGCGAGCTTTCCCTGGGGCACCGCTCAACAAGCACTGGCGACCAAAAAACAGGCGTTGAAGGCGCAGATTCAAGCCCTTGAAACACAATGCATGCAGCTTGAATGGTTCGAGGGCGAGCTGACCCGAAACCGCCAGTTGTGCCCTGTGTAACAGGTCTGTTTTCTATCCAGAAAGAACGGTCAGCTTGGTATGGCAGCTTCTGACCGAGGCTGTGTAAAAACGAATAGTCGCAACATTTGCAGTCGGCGTTTCTGAGTTGATTTCAGGTCTCCGTCGGTTTGTACTCTCGGCGTCCTCCATTGATGCGGAGTAAGGTGTGAGGTCAACCCACCCTTGACGAGAGAGAAGGAAGTCAGTACTTTTCTGGAATGGTCATTCCAAAAAGGTTAGTCCGATGCGCACCAGAGAATTTGAGCATGACGAGATTGTCGACGCAGCCATGCAGGTTTTTTGGCAGCTCGGCTATTGCGCCACCTCGATACAGGATCTGGTCGACGGTACCGGATTGTCTCGAAGCAGCCTGTACAACGCCTTTGAGAACAAGCATGGATTGTACGAGCATGCACTGCGCCGTTATCACGATCTGACTGCCTCGAACGTAGTGCTGCTTCAGGGATCGGGCCCGGTCAAAGGGCTGATCCAGCAACTACTGATGAGGATCGTGAATGATGAACTCAGTGATACCAGGCAACGCGGCTGCCTTGCCGCCAATGCCACACTTGAACTGGCTGGCCAGGACGAATCCATTGCCGAGTTGGTCTCCCGCAACTTCCTGCGTCTGGAGAAAGCTTTGGAACGTGCACTCATCCGTGGTCAGGCAGAGGGGGAAATCCCCACGCACAAGAAGCCTCGCGCGCTCGCACGCTTTATCGTGAACACGATTCAGGGCCTGCGAGTATTGAGTAAAGGCAGTGCTCACCAGAACCGTCGGCAACGCTTGCTAGATGTGGTAGACATCGCGATAGATGCGCTGTAACGCAGGACCGGGTGTTGTAATGCTTCAAGTGAAAGTCTGACAGAGACCAGAATTTATTTGCCCAGAACTGGAATGATCATTCCAGATAAAACTCAAAGCAATTTTGTTCATTTTGCAAGAGGCCTTGAACGATCAAAAAAAGCACCACCGTTGCGGCCTGAATTAACCTCAGGCTGTCGATCAGGAAACAGGAAATGTATTTTTTATCAGGGATACAGCGATGACCATACACGGCGACAATGGATTGATACCAACAGGGCTCGATGAAACGTCTTCTGCGCAAAGGCTGCCTGTGTGGAGACTGTTGGCATTTACGATGGCTGGCTTCATCACCATCATGACGGAAACTATGCCAGCCGGCCTGTTGCCTCTGATCGGGCAGGGGCTTGGCGTCTCGCAGGCCATGGCGGGTCAGTTGGTTACGCTCTATGCCTTAGGCTCGGTGCTGGCGGCGATTCCGGTCGTTGCTGCTACGCGAAAATGGCGCAGGAGGCCGTTGTTCCTGCTGGCGATTGGCGGGTTGCTGGTGTTTAACACCGTAACGGCACTGTCCTCCCACTATGTGCTGACTCTGGTCGCGCGGTTCATTGCCGGAATGGCGGCGGGCGTTATATGGGGACTGTTGGCCGGTTATGCACGACGCATGGTGCACCATGATTTGCAGGGACGGGCCTTGGCGGTGGTCGGCATTGGTCAACCCGTTGCTTTGTGTCTCGGCGTGCCCCTAGGCACTTGGCTGGGTACTCTGTTTGATTGGCGTGGCGTGTTCTGGATCATGTCGGCCCTCGCGTTACTGCTGTTCGTGTGGGTGCGGTTTGGCGTGCCTGACTACGCGGGACAAACTGAACGTCAGCGCCAGCCGATCTGCAGAATTCTACTGACCCCTGGTCTGCGCTCGATACTGTTTGTGATCTTTGTCTGGATACTTGCGCACAACATCCTTTACACCTACATCGCGCCATTTTTGGACTCCGTCGGGCTTGGTCAGCGAATAGACCTCGTGCTGCTGGTATTCGGTGTCGCCTCTATCGTCGGTATTGGGGTCACAGGAATGTGGGTGGATCGTGGGTTGCGTGTGTTGACGCTTCTTAGTCTGGCGGTTTTCGCGATGTCGGCGCTGGTGTTGGGAATGGCAAGCAGCTCTCCCAACATTGTGCTCCTCAGCGTTGCGATCTGGGGGCTGACGTTCGGTGGCGCTCCCACGCTGCTACAGACGGCCATTGCCGATACCGCCGGTGACGGTGCCGATGTGGCGCAGTCGATGCTGGTCACTATCTTCAATCTGGCAGTGGCCGGAGGTGGCATCGCTGGAGGCTTGTTGCTGGATCATGCGGGGCCGAGCTCTTTCCCCCCAACACTGCTGATATTGGCGCTGCTCGGTCTGTCCGTGGTTTGGCTAGCTAGGGCCAATGGTTTCAAGCCTGGCCTTCGCGCAATCATGCAATAAGAGTGGCTAATGGGCCGCTAGGTGGATGTTGAAGATCATAACAATATCTTGAGAGTCTGCTTTCGGCACAGAGTGTGCTTTCTGAGGATTTCATCGTAAGGATCGCCCACGAAGCGCTTTATCCAAGGTGAACATCGAGGCCAAGGCACCTTACTTCCCGAGAGCCTCGACGATTACGTCATGGATACCAATCCGGTGCGCGTAGTCGACGTCTTTGTCGACGAACTCGACCTGGTCAAGCTGGGTTTTGAAGGTGCGATACCGGCAGATTCTGGTCGGCCTGCTTACCACCCCGCGATCCTGCTGAAGATCTGCATCTACGGCTATCTCAACCGCATCCAGTCGGCAACGGTTGATACTCAGCACCATTTGATCGTCGCTCGCCAGGTAACGAACGTCGAATCCGACGCTGACGGGCACTTCAATAACGATGCCTTCATCTTATGACACGACCAAGAACGAATACATCTGTCCGGCTGGAGAAGCACTCACTTGGCGCGATAGCAACGTTGAAAAAGGCCTGAAGCTGCACCGTTACTGGAGTTCGAAATGCCGGGGCTGTGCAATGAAACCGCAGTGCACACCGAGCACGGAACGGCGGGGTCGACGCTGGGAGCATGAAGCCGTCCTGGAGGAAATGCAGAACAGACTGAGCAATGTGCTGGCAATTTGATATTTTTACACGCTCTGGAGCGACAGCAACCCATAGAGAAAATCTGGTAATGGGGGGCTCCGAGTGATCAGCGCAGTCTCTTGCGTAGTGCTTTGAGCACGGCATCGAGATGCCGGTTTTAAACCTCTATGGATACACACTTTGCGACCTTGGGTGTTTAGCTAGCGCTACTCCTTAGATAAAAAACGTTCGGTGATCATTGCCACCGCCTGCGCCGGAGAGGTCAGGGCGGTGTCTATATTAAACGGAGCGGTATCCCAAGCCTCATATTCATGATCCAGTACAGACTGCCAGGTTGGTGGGGTCAGTCCAGGAATATCAATTTTTCTGGTTTCTACCCGGCGCTGATGTTCATGTTTATCGGAGCAGATCACTTGGATGTTCACTAATGGAGCACCAGCGCGTGTGGCGATATCGCTCCATGCCCTTCGGCTTTCGATCACTGGGTTAACACAGTCAACTATGACCGTGCTGCCAAAACGAAGATTGCTCAGAGCAAGCTCATTGGCGACCATGTAACCGCTCCGTCCTACATCTTGTGCAAGAGCACCAGAGTCGCGAATAGCCTGCTCAATCGTATCGATCCGCAGATACACAGCACTTGTTCTGGTGGCAAGGTCACTTGCGATAGTCGTTTTTCCGGTACCTGGAAGGCCGCTGAAGACAATGAGCATTCTATGTCCTTGGGTGAGTGGGTTACCCAGCATAGCTGGCTGCCCGTTATGCGGCAGCAACGGGTCGATTTCACTGGCCCGTCGCGCCGCCAGTCAGCGGCTTTTCAAGTCACGTCTTATGGAGGCTTACGTCATGCAAACTGCAATTTTCGTTCTCCTCACCTAACGTCCAGCTAATATCCTCACGCCTCGGAATGCAAAAAACCGCCTACTCGCCTGAAAAGGCGGGTAGGCGGTCAGTTAGCCTCAGTCAAACTGGGGCAGGGTGGGTTCAACGGGCAGGAGCAGGTAGGTGAATTGCCTGTCTGCCGAGGTGATGATCCAGAGCACCTTCGCCGCTCCAACGCCAACGTCGTATTGCGAGAACAAGCTGGCGCCGGTCAGCACCGCCCGTTCGTTTTTCAGTCTGTCCGCCCCAGGCAATTCTCCCCAATCACCACAGAGATGACGGTCCAGAAAATGCGCCATGTCCAACAGACCTTGTTGAGCAAGCGCCTCTACGCCCTGGGTCATGACGATTTCACCGAAAGCAAAGAGCTCTCCAGGAATCCGTTTTTCAAGTGCCTCGGCCTCATACCTGAGCATGAGCGTCAGCACATGCAGTTCATCTTCCTTCCGATCTACGACCAGGCGCAGATCCAACAGGACTCGATCTGATCGCTCACCCGTGGAGGGAAAGCATTCGTGGCTGAAGTCAAAGAACAAAGGCTCATCGTCCCACGCCTCCTGGATGATGGTTTCGTGAATGGCCTGAAGTACTGCAGTCAGGCGACAGCCCTGTTCGGCGATGTTCAGTGGCTTTGCTATGTAAACACTTTCATTCCAAGCCTTAATCGTGAAAACGACAGGTAGGTCGAGCAGTGCTTCTTGTTGCGGTGTGAGTGAATCCAGTTTCATAGGTCTCTCCAGAAAAGCCCAAAACGGAGAGACACTGCGCCCGGACGGGGAGTGTTCCCCGCATGGGCAGAAAGTGTGGTGTATCAGTACGGCGGGGACAGTGCCCACTGTCTAAAGCGTTTAAGCTACAGGCCGAAACCTGCCGGTAGAGCAGTAAAGCTTTGGCTCATGAAACTATTTTCCAATGAGGAAATCATTAACCACTTTTATCCCTATACCCACGACAGCAGTGACGATAACGCTGAGCTGCCAGTGCACGTATTTGAATTTTGACTCGACGCTTTTGATGGCCGCCTCTAGTTTGATACCTTGCTGTTCAAGAGCATTTTCAAGCTTTACAGCCATTTGGTTTAGTGCTGTTTCCTGTGCTTTGATTGCGGTGTCAGTTTGATGGCCTTGCTTTTCCATCGACAATCGGAATTCATAGCCTTGTGTTTCTATTGCACGTCGGAACTCGCTGCCTTGCTCCTTGATTTCGGTGCGAAGCTCATTGCTTTGCTCCTTGATTTCAGCGCGAAGCTCATTGCTTTGTTTTTCCATCGCAAGCCAGAAATCGTTGCCTTGCTTTTCTATTGAGGCACGAAGATCGTTGCCCTGCTCCTTGATCTCAGCGCGAAGCTCGATCCCCTGGGTAACAATCGCTTGGCTGAGCGCGTTTATCTGCTCGCCATGGGTTTTGACCGTGTCGCCTAGCTCTTTGCTCGAGCCACGCAGCTCTCGACCCAGGTCGACGGTTTTTTGGATCAACTGCTTCTCCACTCGTACCAAATCGGATTTCGTTGCTACGTTTCGCACTTCGGCCTCCCAAGCTTCTACGACAGCTTTGGCTTTTTCCGGTGGTACGCTGATGGCTGACAGCGCGTTATACAAAGCCATAGATCTACTCATGGTGTCTCCTACTCAATGCAGACGTGACGAGGAGGCACCACCTGACGGTAGGTCTCCGTCACGGTGGGGTTGGGGCATTCGATCGGCGAGGGTGTCGACGACTGTTCGCACTTCCGAATGCTGGGCGAACTAGGGATGATCAATGTGCTATCTGCACACCGTGGCCTCGAAGATCACGACCACTTGGGAAGGTGCTGCCAACGACAGCTAACCAGGTCAAATCATCGATCCAAACTCACTGGGTGAGATAGCCAGCCACTTCCGGTGAAAATGTAGGAAATGGCCTATCTCATTGCACGCAACTACACGTATGCCGCGCACAGTCGTACAGAGAGCAGGGGGCTCTGTTCTCAGTTCTGGGTGTAGTGTTCTTGTATCGCACGTGCTGTCACAGGGTGTGCCTCATGGAAACGTTGTTTTAACATGAGGGCTTCGAGGGGAAGGGGGGGCCATGGCGGCGTCCTTGCCGCGTCCCACAAATGCTCACTGCTGTGTACGGTGTGAGCGGTGTGAGCGCAGATCAAGAGAGACAAGCTTGCCGACTGACGTTGAGTTTTTGAAACCTTGATGTCAGGTGGTCCTGGCGCCAGCAGGGACTGTCAAAATTTTAAAGGCTTTCAATGTGTAGTTTAAAAACAGTTAGAATTATTATCACCGTGGTCATCAGAATGACCATCCATTTTCCGATTTTGTCAGCCCGTTGCTCTTTGGCCCTATCACGTTCTATACGATTGTTCAGTGCGATTTCTTCGGCAATTTCCTTACAAAACTGACGGCGTTGAACGATGAGGGGTTTGCTGAGAGTAGCTATGCTCTCGCTCTGTTCTTTAATAGACGTACGCAACTCTCTGATCGAGGCGTTTAACTTATCGCCCTGATTTGAGATGTTTCGATTCAACAGATTTTCAGTAGATGTCAGATCATATTTTGATGCTGGATCTCTCACTTCGCTCTCCTAAGCCATTGACAGCGGCTTTGGTTTTGTAGAGTAGTCCATTGACGTGCTCACACTTGCAAAGTCTGGGCGTACCATCAACCAATCAATGAACCGTCAGTACACGGTGGTCTCGAGGACAACACCGCCTGGGAAGAGGTTGTTGTCAGCCGTCATCCCGATCTAATAGTCGAGCCAAACCCATTGACTGAGATAGCCAGCCATTTCTCGGGTGATTGTAGGGATATACTTCGTTTGACGCGTGCAGATGATCTGCTCTCTGCTGGAAAGCTGAGTGAATTTGGGCGCACTCCTAGAGAAAGAGGCCTCCTCACAACTGGCGCGTGCTTTTCCCTTTTGATCGGGCGTTTTTTCTGACAGGTGATCCTTCAGGGAAGCACTACATAGGTCTGATACTCAGGCTTCCAGCCTGGAAGAGCTAGCGCTTTAACCAGTAGCATTTTGGATGGCGAAGAAGGGTGATGGGGTCTCAAAGATTGGCGAGCATGAGCTCCAACTGCCGATGTTCCCAAGCGCTCAGTAGATCAACTGGATTGGTTCCGTAACGCTGCCAGTCTTCAAGCGTTCCTGTTCTTCCAGCAGGGCACGTCGCGTCTTCACAGTAATCCAGAATGTCGCCGTCATTGAAAAGCGTAAGCGTCCAGCCATCGACCTCAACGGGCATAGGTCCGGTATGGATCTCGCTCCAGGACTGCGGGCTCAGTCGACGCAGGGCGCGTACACCCAGAGCAACCTCTTTGAGCACCTGGTAAACCTCACGAGCGATGAGGGGGGTGGCTGTCATGTGCGTCGCTCCGCTGTGGCCTGCGAGGCCCAGCTATAAGACGATGCGAGTGATCTGCTTTTGCGGCTCGGCATTGCAACCCACTGACTTGGATAAAGGGGCCTCTCAGTATACTGAAGTCTGCATACCTCACCCGAGGCGTGAGGTAGAGGGCGGACTACTGCGTGATCAACAGCCATGGCCACATGGCGTTGGTGGCCCGTCTGGCTAAAAGCCTCGACGACTGAATAGCGAAACATCGGATCCGCTTTTGAGGCCTTGTTACCATCTTTGGCACGTCTGTAGCGGAGGGTTAGGGGCACAATGCCGGCAGAGACCTCACACCCGTACGCAGGCGTGCTCTGCGTACGGGATATGAATGGCTGTGAATCAGCACGTAGACCGTGCCGAGCAACGAGAGAACCACAAACGCCAACCTGCCAGTGACACGGTGAATGCGCTGTGCTCTATTTGACTTTATCTATCCATGCAAACATAACGGTCATGATGAGGAAGGGCGTGACCCCATACAGCAGGGTGGCGCTCCACAACTGTCTATTGAACTTGATCATATCCAGATCGGATTTTACGTTTCTGATCAAACAGGTTAATTCGCTGCACTGAGAATGAATGGACGAATGAAGCTGATGTTCTCTCTGCCTGATGGTTAACCTTAATTCGTGATTGATCTCCTTCAGTTCATAACTTGAAGCGAAACGGTCAATGTCGGCCCGCCATGCCTCTACCGCAGCCTTGAGTTTTTCTTCAATACAACCGGCAGCCTCGAGCGCGTTATCCAGGTGTTTTGAGGACTTCATCGTATCTCCTGCAATCGATCATTTGTCCGGAGGCATTGCCTGGTAGCAAGCGTCCGTCAGTGTGAAAATCGGGCATTCGGTCGGTGAGGGAGTGACGCCTGTCCTCGCCTATGAATGCCCGGCGTACTGCACTGATCAACGCACTCCTGTACGTCGTAGCCTTGTAGATCATGACCACCTGATGAGGGGCTGTTCCTCGACAGCGACCCTGAGCAAATAGTCGATCAATTCTGTTGGTTGAGGCAGTCAGCCGTTTCCCACGATTTAGTCGGCCAAAAGCTGACTTTATGCCTGTAGGTGCATGAAGGGACGGGCGAATCAGGCACTTGATCGATTCATGTAAGAGCGGTCCTACTTTTTCGCCTGTATCGGTACGGTTCATGCCCGCATCGACCCCTTGTTGCGAAAATCGGGTGACATCTCCCCTGACGTCCCGCGCCCTAAAAAGGTCCTAAAAGGCGCGTTGAAACGGAAGGGGATAAGGGGAGCAAAACGAAGGACAAAGGGCTTACCCGCAAAAGGTTATCCGTGCATTGAACAGCCATAAGGCTCCCTCACACGTCACATTTATGAAATGAAAGCATGCGAGT
>NZ_JALJES010000032.1:0-36996 GCF_023242525.1 Pseudomonas sp. MWU12-2319 | reverse complement strand
CAAGCGTCAAAAAGGCCCGGAAATGCAGAAGGCCGACCCCAAGGGATCGGCCTTCTTCTATATAGAGCAATAGCGGTAATCAGGCCCTATTCCCGCTTCAGGCTGCCCCCTTCCGCCCGATACCTGGCCACAACGCGAATCTATCGACGATCAAACGATTTTCAACGCCTTGAGAATGACCAACGATTTCTCTTCAAATGCTTCGGCCTGCGTCAACAACTCGGCCATATTTTCTTCGGCCGTGCTCAGGGCCTTACCATCCTTGACGATACCCTCACCTTGTTCGCTGATGATGCCCCACGCCAGTTGCGCCCATTCAGCCGGGTGCTTTTTACCTTGCCTGATCGATATCAGGAACAATTGCTGGAAGCGACTGACCGGCACACCACCTCCGGTCACCGGACTGGCCAAGGTCTGGATCTGGTTGTTGAACAACGAACGCTTACACAAATGCAGGTTGAGGGCACTGCAACGCGCCAGCACCAACTTCTCAGCCGCTTCGCTCTGGCAGGGCGCCGCTACGCCCATACCGACCAGCACATTAATAGCCTGTTCCAGGTCGCCATAAGCCAGTGGCGTAGCCGCCAACAACTGCCGCAAGGTTTTCGGCACATAGGCCTTGGCCGCCAAGGCTTCAAGTACCGGGGCGTATATCTCGGCTTGCAGCGAGGCTTCCCCTGCCGGACCGCTGACAACGCCCGGTACGCTTTCTGCCGCCTGCAGCAAGACAAAACGGGTATTGAGCATGCTCTCGCGCTGTTCCGCAGCGGACAGCCTGCTGGCGCCGCGCAGGTACAGATCTCGACGAAAATGCTGATTGACGAAATAGTCACGCGCCTGCTCACGCATGATCGGGTGCTCGATCCCCTCCAGAAACGCCATACCTTCGACGCTCAGGTTGAGCGGGTCCACCGAATCCAGCGGCGCGGCCGTCGTGACATAGTCGAGCTTGGCGGCAGAGAGAGCATCCACCACGTCAGTGAAGTACATGCAGTTCCAGTCGCGATTGAAATACTCATGGGCAACGTATTGGCGATTCTGCCCCTTGATACTCTGCAGTTTGGCGCCGATGTTCGGGGCCGCGTTGGCGTATTGGGGGTTCGTCGCCAGTAGCGCCTCGGAAAATTGCAGCGCTGCATCGATACGTTCGGTCGGGCGCATGGAAGCGTGGGAGGCAAAGCGGTCGTGCAGGCTGAACAACTGACGCAGCGGCGCGGAAGGTGACCAGCCGGGAAAGCAGTTGTAGCTGATATATAGCAAGCCACCGGGCTTGAGATATCGACGAGCGAATTCGACAATCAGTTTTTGGTTATCTCGACTGACCCAGGTCCAGATGCCATGCAAGCTGATGCTGTCAAATTGTGGCAAATCATCACGGGCCAGCAATTGTTCGAAGCTGTCGTCATGGAGTTGGGCATTGCTGCCGCAGCTGGCTGCCAACGCGCTGGCATGAGCCGCCTGGGCGGGATGGAAGTCCGTACCGACGTAGCTGCCCGGGTTGGCCGCCGCGTGGATATTGACCGAAACA
The DNA here is from genome assembly GCF_023242525.1 of Pseudomonas sp. MWU12-2319. NCBI lineage: Bacteria > Pseudomonadati > Pseudomonadota > Gammaproteobacteria > Pseudomonadales > Pseudomonadaceae > Pseudomonas > Pseudomonas sp. MWU12-2319. The sequence goes on along the minus strand of NZ_JALJES010000032.1, from coordinate 35,468 downwards.
CCTTGGCCAAAACCCAACTCGCAGTGAGAGGCGCTCGCGCTCTCCAGACTTGCAAAACCACGCAACAACAAGCAGTAGCGCTGGAATACTGGATTGATTTCCCGGCTATACCCGTAGGTGTAACCTTCGTCCGTGAAATAGCCTTCACTCCAAGCTTCACTCATGGCTTGCATCCTTCCATCCATTGTCGAGAGTAAAAAGACTCCTCTTATAAGGGGCGTCATTGCGCACCACAAGCGGAAAATCTCCATGAGGTGTTGTCACAGGACGTTTGGAATTAGATGGTGTCCCAGGGCCGGTTCGAACGGCCAACCTTCCCCTTAGGAGGGGGATGCTCTATCCAATTGAGCTACTGGGACAACGCTCGGCCACCAGGACAGGCGGCGCGAAGGACGGCGTGCATGTTAACGGGCATGCCGTCGTTTGTCATGTCGTCCCTGGGCTTTTTAACCGTAGGCCACCTTCTGCGGGCGCAGCCCGACCCGTGTTGAGAAACCGCTAGCGCCCTGGGGTAACGACTGTCAGGCACCTCATCGGGCATTTTGCATTATTACAAAACGCCATCATTGCAAAGTGCATGCTCCACACGTCCAAAACAAAAGCCAAACTATTGTTTTAAAAGCATTTTTTCTGATAAAAAGCTTGGCATGCAGCCTGCTCTGACTCTCTCCACGGAAAACCGCCTGATTCAGCATCAGCCATGGAGAGCCTTTCGATGAATACGCCCGTTCTTTTGACATTGAATGCCTTGGCATTGATCGCACTGACCGCTTTCCACTTTCAACCGGCGCCAGAGTCCCTGCCCTACACCCATGCAGACCCGCGACAAGCCGCACAACGGGCAGTCATGAGCGATCACCTGACCTACAGCAGCGCCCTGGGCGAAGAACGCCAGGCAACCGTCGCCACCGGAGAAACGGTCCGGCTGACGTTCTGAGCCCACTCCACCAAGGAATTCCCATGTCCAGATACGCCATCATCTTCCTGACCCTGACCCTGCTCGCCAGCACCGCCCTGTGGATGGCACCCGCCGACGCCTTCACCCTACCGTTGGTCGTCGCCAGCTGTCTGTTTGGCGGCTTTTTCGTCCTGGCCTTGTTCGCTGGTCGGAAAATCCGCTTCGATCCGGTCTTGCGCACCTCCGAAGACTAGAAAACCAGCAAATTGCCACTACGCTTTAACATTAGAAGCAAAAGGTCAGGCCAGCGGTTAAAATCCGCGCCGTGCTGGCCAGACGCTTCCTGACAGGCCCAGGATGGCCGATCAGAGGGCCGCGACTGGGTGAAACTTTCAAACCAGTACGCATTTCTGATAATTGGTGCTGGCATATTGCCTTTGTCCAGTTCAATATTTGTCACAGAATTGACGCCAAGGATCTGGCAAATATGAGGCATGATGCGGGCCTCATTTCAATTCAGGTTGAACATTTGGCCAAGCATGCTGTCCTACTGACATCCTGCGGCCAATTCCGAGAACCGCTCCCCTGAACTAACCGGTTTAAAACTATGCGCCCATTGAAACAGGCAATTTATTCCAGCCGTACGGCTGACAAGTTCGTCGTGCGTCTGCCCGATGGAATGCGTGAACGCATCGCCGAGGTGGCTCGTAACCATCACCGCAGCATGAATTCCGAGATCATTGCACGCCTGGAGCAAAGCCTTATTCAGGAAGGTGCACTGGGCGACGAGTTGAGCATGCGGCTGGACAGCCCTGAACTCTCTCTGCATGAGCGAGAATTGCTCCAGCGTTTCCGCCAGCTTTCCCATCGCCAGCAGAATGCACTCGTGTCGCTGATCGCCCATGACGCCGAAATGGCGGACGCCAGCTGATTCATCCCTGAAAGCTCAAGCCAGCGGTGTGCTGGCTTTTTTTTGCCCGGGATTTGGCGGGGAACCGCCTAGAGCAGGAAGATGGTCGCCAGCCCCAGGAAGATGAAGAAACCGCCACTGTCGGTCATGGCGGTGATCATCACGCTCGCCCCCATCGCCGGGTCGCGCCCCAGGCGCGCCAGGGTCATGGGGATCAGCACCCCCATCAAGGCTGCCAGCAGGAGGTTGAGGGTCATGGCCGCAGTCATCACCACACCCAGCGACCAACTGCCGTACAGCAGGTAGGCGACTACGCCGATCACCCCGCCCCACACCAGGCCGTTGATCAACCCCACCGCCAGCTCCTTGCGCATCAGCCGCGAGGTATTGCCGGTGCTGACCTGGTCGAGCGCCATGGCCCGCACGATCATGGTGATGGTCTGGTTGCCCGAGTTGCCGCCGATGCCCGCAACGATCGGCATCAGCGCAGCCAGGGCCACCAGCTTCTCGATGGAGCCCTCGAACAGCCCGATCACCCGCGAAGCGACAAAGGCCGTGATCAGGTTGATTGCCAGCCACGCCCAACGGTTGCGCAGGGATTTCCAGACCGAGGCAAAGATATCCTCTTCTTCGCGCAGACCGGCCATGTTGAGGACTTCACTTTCGCTTTCCTCACGGATCAGGTCGACCATTTCGTCGATGGTCAGACGGCCGATCAACTTGCCGTTCTTGTCCACCACGGGCGCGGAAATCAGGTCATAACGTTCGAAGGCCTGGGCCGCATCATAGGCGTCTTCGTCCGGGTGAAAGGTCACCGGGTCGCCGGCCATGACATCGGCCACCTGTTTCTCGGGATCGTTGACCAGCAGCCGCTTGATCGGCAGCACGCCCTTGAGCACGCCGTCGTAATCGACCACGAACAGTTTGTCGGTATGGCCCGGCAGCTCCTTGAGCCGACGCAGGTAGCGCAGTACCACCTCCAGGCTGACGTCTTCGCGGATGGTGACCATCTCGAAGTCCATCAGCGCACCGACCTGCTCCTCGTCATAGGACAACGCGGAGCGAACGCGCTCACGCTGCTGGCCATCGAGGGTTTCCATCAGTTCGTGGACAACGTCTCGCGGCAGCTCGGGAGCCAGGTCAGCGAGTTCGTCGGCGTCCATTTCCTTGGCGGCGGCCAGGAGCTCCTGATCGTCCATGTCGGCGATCAGGGTTTCACGGACGGAGTCGGACACTTCAAGCAGGATATCGCCGTCGCGCTCGGCCTTGACCAACTGCCAGACGGTCAGGCGATCATCCAGGGGCAAGGCTTCGAGAATATAGGCGACGTCGGCGGAGTGCAGGTCATCGAGCTTGCGCTGCAGCTCGACGAGGTTCTGCCGGTGAACCAGATTTTCCACCCGGTCGTGATGAGGGCCTTCCTGACGGTGCGTCAGGTCTTCGACCACCCGCTGGCGCTGCAGCAGGTCGACAACCTGGGCAAGACGATCCTGCAGGCTATCCTGGCTTTTCTTCACTTCAACTTCGGTCATAGGCGAACTCCACTCCCAGCAGCGGGGCACGCCGGAAGGATCAATCAGTCAATTCGTGATTGGCACAACGAGAGATTAAGTAACTACTGGGTAAGTCCATGGAAGTATTCCAAAAACCCCGGCGGGGCTGACGGGCGCAATCATACACCGTCGCCACGCCCTCAAGACCAAAAATCTTGGCAAGAACAAGCGCTTGCAATACGCAGCCGAGCGCTTTGGCGCCAGCCTTTCCCTTACGACGACTCATCCTGAAAAGAAAACACACGCCCCAGGCGAAAGCCCACGGCTAGGCTGGGTGAATGATCGTCAAGGAGGACGTCCGATGCTGCCCAGAAGCCATCTATCGCTATTGCTCGTACTCTGCCTGCCCTTCCTGGCCGACGCCGCCATCGTCCATCGCTGCGAAAGCGACAGCGGCCATATCACCTTTACCACACTGGGATGCGCGTCAAACGAAACGCTGCAACCCCAACGAGCGCACAACCCCTCGCACGGAAGCCGGGCGACATCGGCCCCTCGCACGAAAACGCCAACCTCGGCCGCCCCACCCAGCCCGCAGCCCCTGGTCATCGTTGGCGAGCACGATGACGGCTGCGCCAATCGATTAAGCCCACAGGAAAAACGCCGGGCAATCATCAACCAGCAGGTTCGCCCCGGCATGAGTCGACTGGAAGTGGAAAGCGCCCTGGGCAGGCCGGATCGGATCAGCACGAGCAACACCGCAACGCGTTATCACTACAACCTGAAACGGGGCCGCAGCAGTCTGGTGGTGCTGGATGAGAAAGGATGTGTCAAAGGCTAGCCGACGTCACATACTCAAACGCCAGACAGCAAAAAGCCCGCAACCAGTGCGGGCTTCTTGGTGTATGGTGCACTCGACAGGATTCGAACCTGTGACCGCTCGGTTCGTAGCCGAGTACTCTATCCAGCTGAGCTACGAGTGCAGGTGTGTTTTTAGACCAGATCACAACTGGTTGAAGCCACGTTATTTGTATCACTACCAACAACGCTTAAATGGTGCACTCGACAGGATTCGAACCTGTGACCGCTCGGTTCGTAGCCGAGTACTCTATCCAGCTGAGCTACGAGTGCATTTGATGCCGCGCATTATAGGCCGTGAAATCTTTTTGTAAAGCGCTTTTTTCTAGTAATTTCAACAACTTACCGAAGAAGCCAGATCTACACGTACTACACAAATAATGGCGGAGAAGGGGGGATTCGAACCCCCGACACCCTTTTGAGGTGTACTCCCTTAGCAGGGGAGCGCCTTCGGCCACTCGGCCACCTCTCCGCAACACGGGGCGTATAATAACCAACCTTTTCCCCGTTTGCAAAGCAAAAAATCAAATAAAATTAATGGCTTGGTTCTTCGTCCTTCTCTTTCTTGATCCGCAGGTAGATTTCCTCACGGTGTACGGCCACTTCCTTGGGGGCATTGACCCCAATTCGTACTTGATTTCCTTTGACGCCAAGCACGGTCACAGTGATTTCACCGTCACCGATGATCAGGCTCTCTGCGCACCGACGAGTCAGAATCAGCATACCTTTCTCCTACACGCACTTCAGTTCAGGGACAACAGTCTGCAAAAAGGGCTTCGGCTTACAGGCTATATAGCCATCGCCCTACACCCCTGAGTATTGACCAGCGCAGGCAAAAGAACAGCACCCACCCACGCCTATCAAGAAAAACAAAGGGCGCGGTTCAACCGCGCCCTTGGGGACTAGGCGTTACTCGCCCTGTCGGGCCGGGGCATCGAGCTCGAAAGCCGTGTGCAGCGCCCGTACCGCCAACTCCAGGTACTTCTCTCCGATCACCACGGAGACCTTGATCTCCGAGGTCGAGATCATCTGGATATTGATGCTTTCCTTGGCCAGGGCCTCGAACATCCGGCTGGCTACGCCAGCGTGGGAACGCATGCCGACACCGACGATCGACACCTTGGCGATCTTGGTGTCGCCGATCACTTCACGGGCACCGATCTCACGCGCGGTGTTTTCCAGGACGGTTTGCGCGGCCTGGTAGTCATTGCGGTGCACGGTGAAGGTGAAGTCGGTGGTGTTATCGTGCGCAACGTTCTGCACGATCATGTCGACTTCGATGTTCGCGGCACTGATCGGGCCGAGAATCTTGAAGGCCACGCCGGGGGTGTCTGGCACGCCACGGATGGTCAGCTTGGCTTCATCGCGGTTGAAGGCGATGCCGGAAATGATCGGCTGTTCCATGGATTCCTCTTCATCAATAGTAATGAGGGTACCCGGACCCTCTTTGAAGCTGTGCAGGACGCGCAGCGGAACGTTGTACTTGCCGGCGAACTCGACCGCACGGATCTGCAACACCTTGGAACCGAGGCTGGCCATTTCCAGCATCTCTTCGAAGGTGATCTTGTCCAGGCGCTGGGCCTGGGCGACGACGCGCGGATCGGTGGTGTAGACGCCATCGACGTCGGTGTAGATCTGGCATTCGTCAGCCTTCAAGGCCGCCGCCAGGGCCACGCCGGTGGTGTCGGAACCGCCACGCCCGAGGGTGGTGATATTGCCGTGCTCGTCGACGCCCTGGAAACCGGCGACCACTACCACGCGACCGGCCTTCAGATCGCCACGAATCTTCTGATCGTCGATCTGCAGGATGCGCGCCTTATTGTGCGCGCTGTCGGTCAGGATTCGCACCTGGTTGCCGGTGTACGAGACCGCCGGCACACCGCGCTTGATCAGTGCCATGGCCAGCAAGGCGATGGTCACCTGCTCGCCGGTGGAAACGATCACATCCAGTTCACGGGGAACCGGCTGCTGATCGCCACTGATCTGCTTGGCCAGTTCGATCAGGCGGTTGGTCTCGCCGCTCATCGCGGACAGTACAACCACCAGGTCATCACCGGCTTCACGGAACTTCTTAACCTTGTCGGCTACCTGCTCGATTCTCTCGACGGAGCCGACCGAGGTACCTCCGAATTTCTGTACGATCAAAGCCATTTCTAAGCCGCCTCAGCCCGTAAAGGGGCGCCCATTAATCATTCAACTTCACAGCTGCGGTGCCTGCCACTAGACAACAGGCACCCGTCGCGGCCTTTAAACGCCCTGTTCGACAAACGGCACGGTCAGGGCCAGTGCGGCATCCAGTTGCGCAGCGTCGATACCGCCGCCTTGCGCCATGTCCGGACGACCGCCGCCCTTCCCGCCCACTGCCGCAGCGGCTTGTTTCATCAGATCACCGGCTTTGAGTTGGCCAGTCAGGTCCTTGGTCACGCCTGCGACCAGAACGACCTTTTCCTCATGGACACTGCCGAGCAGGATCACTGCGCGACCGAGTTTGTTTTTCAGTTGATCGACCAGCGCCAGCAGCGCCTTGCCATCCTGCCCGTCCAGACGCACGGCCAGGACCTTGACGCCCTTGACGTCCAGGGCCGCAGCCGACAGGTCGTCGCCCGCCGCACTGGCGGCCTTGGCCTGCAATTGCTCCAGCTGCTTTTCCAGCAGGCGGTTGCGTTCCAGCACCGCCGACAGCTTGTCGATCAGGTTGTCGCGACTGCCCTTGATCAGGTTCGCGGCTTCCTTGAGTTGCTCTTCCGCGGCGTTCAGGTAGGCCAGTGCCGCAGCCCCCGTGACCGCTTCGATACGCCGTACGCCCGAGGCGACGCCGCCTTCGCTGGTAATTTTCAGCAGGCCGATATCGCCGGTGCGGTTGGCATGGATACCGCCGCACAGCTCAACGGAGAAATCGCCGCCCATGCTCAGTACCCGAACGCTGTCACCGTACTTCTCGCCGAACAGCGCCATGGCGCCTTTTTTCTTGGCGGTGTCGATATCGGTTTCTTCGGTTTCCACCGCCGAGTTCTTGCGGATCTCGGCGTTGACGATGTCTTCCAGGGCCTTGAGCTGCTCAGGCTTGATGGCTTCGAAGTGGCTGAAGTCGAAGCGCAGGCGCTGACTGTCGACCAACGAACCCTTCTGCTGGACGTGCTCGCCCAACACCTGGCGCAACGCGGCGTGCAGCAGGTGCGTGGCCGAGTGGTTCAGGGAAGTGGCGTGACGCACATCAGCGGCCACCTGGGTTTCAACCTGGGCACCGACCAGCAAACTGCCTTGCGCCAGGACACCGTGATGCAGAAACGCGCCACCGGTCTTGGTGGTGTCGCGTACATCAAAGCGACCGGCAGCCGCCTTGAGATAACCGCAATCACCTATCTGGCCGCCCGACTCGGCATAGAATGGCGTCTGGTCCAGGACGACAACGCCCTCTTCGCCTTCATTCAAGACGTCGACCGACTGCCCTTCTTTATAGAGCGCCACGACTTTCGCCGAACCGCTGGTAGCGCTGTAGCCGGTGAACTCGGTGGCGACGTCGACCTTGACCAGGCTGTTGTAGTCCATGCCGAAGGAACTGGCCGAACGGGCACGCACGCGCTGGGCTTCCATCTCACGCTCGAAACCGACCTCGTCGAGGGTCAGGTTGCGTTCGCGGGCGATGTCACCGGTCAGGTCCATTGGGAAACCGTAGGTGTCGTAGAGCTTGAACACCACGTCACCCGGGACGACCGCTCCCTTGAGTTCGGCCAGGTCCTGCTCGAGGATCTTCAGGCCTTGCTCCAGGGTCTTGGCGAACTGCTCTTCTTCAGCCTTGAGCACACGCTCGATATGCGCCTGCTGGGATTTCAGCTCAGGGAAGGCTTCGCCCATCTCGGCGACCAGGGCCGCAACGATCTGGTAGAAGAAGCTGCCCTTGGCACCCAGCTTGTTGCCGTGACGGCAAGCGCGACGAATGATCCGACGCAGCACGTAGCCACGACCTTCGTTGGACGGCAGCACACCGTCGGCAATCAGGAAGCCGCAGGAGCGAATATGGTCGGCGACGACTTTCAGGGATGCCTGGTTGTCGTTGGTGCAGCCGATGGCCCGGGCCGAAGCGCTCAGCAGGCTCTGGAACAGGTCGATTTCATAGTTGGAATGAACGTGCTGCAACACCGCACTGATCCGCTCCAGGCCCATGCCGGTATCCACCGACGGCGCTGGTAGCGGATGCAACACGCCATCGGCGGTGCGGTTGAACTGCATGAACACGTTGTTCCAGATTTCGATGTAGCGGTCGCCGTCTTCTTCCGGCGAGCCGGGTGGGCCGCCCCAGATATCGGCGCCGTGATCGTAGAAAATCTCGGTGCAAGGGCCGCACGGGCCGGTATCGCCCATGGTCCAGAAGTTGTCGGAGGCGTAAGGGGCGCCCTTGTTGTCACCGATACGGACCATACGCTCGGCCGGCACGCCGACTTCCTTGGTCCAGATATCGTAGGCTTCGTCGTCGGTCGCGTAGACCGTGACCCAGAGCTTTTCCTTCGGCAGGTTCAGCCACTTGTCGGAAGTCAGGAAGGTCCAGGCGAAGGTGATCGCATCACGCTTGAAATAGTCGCCAAAGCTGAAGTTGCCGAGCATTTCAAAAAAGGTGTGGTGACGGGCGGTGTAACCGACGTTTTCCAGGTCGTTGTGCTTGCCGCCGGCGCGCACGCATTTCTGACTGCTGACTGCGCGGGTATAGGCGCGCTTTTCCTGCCCCAGGAAGCAGTCCTTGAACTGGTTCATCCCCGCGTTGGTGAACAGCAGGGTCGGGTCGTTGCCCGGAATCAAAGAGCTGGAGGCTACACGGGTGTGGCCTTGCTGTTCGAAGAAGCGAAGGAAGGCTTCACGGATTTCTGCGCTTTTCATAGGTTCTTCCACGGAGTCTGCGGCCAAACGCAAGTGCATCACATCCAAAAGGGTTTGCGACTTGCAAAGGGCCGCATTATATCGGCCCTGCGCCTTGGGTACAGCGTGTTTATACGATAGAAACCGTCAATTGGACGGCCTGCTGCCTCATTCACGGCCAAATTCGGCCAATACCGCAACAACTTGTTCAACTTGCGTACATTCGGCGTCCCTGTACCCCGGGTCGTTTCAGCCTGTTCGACGACAGGCCGGGCCGGCGTTTACTGAAGAATTTCGATAGTCATTATCGAAACGACGACATGCACCCCCTGAAAATATATGTTAAAAACTCAGCGCCGCCAGAAAGTCTGGCGGCAACGTTCTCAGGGCGGGGTGCAACTCCCCACCGGCGGTAATGGCGCGCAATGCGTCTAGCCCGCGAGCGCTTGACGATTTCCACGGCCTTGGCCGTCGGTCGACAAGGTCAGCAGACCCGGTGTGATCCCGGGGCCGACGGTCATAGTCCGGATGAAGAGAGAACGGGATTGACACCCAGGGGCCGTCCGCTGAATCCGTGTGTGCCTGCGAGCATCCCACAGCGAAGCTGAACGCACCCTTGAATCCCATTCGATTCATATCGCCCTGTTTTTCATACAAACAGGAGTCAGAACAGATGCAACCCACCACCATTCATCACAACCAACGTATCGCCTTTATCCAGGCCTGCTGGCACAAGGACATTGTCGATCAGGCACGTCACGGTTTTGTCTCGGAAATCGCCAAGCTGGGCTATCAGGAAAGCGATATCGATTTCTTTGAAGTCGGCGGCGCCTTCGAAATCCCCCTGCATGCCAAGCTGCTGGCCAAATCCGGGCGTTATGCCGGCGTGGTCGCCGCGGGCCTGGTGGTCGACGGCGGGATCTATCGCCACGACTTCGTCGCCACCGCGGTGATCGACGGCCTGATGCAGGTCCAGCTGGACACCGAAGTGCCGGTGTTTTCGGTGGTCTTGACCCCTCACCACTTCCACGCCGGTGAAGAGCACCAGAAGTTCTTCTTCGATCACTTCGTGCACAAGGGCCAGGAAGCGGCGAAAACCTGCGCCGACACCCTGAACAAACTACGTGCGCTGCCACGCCCGGCAGCGCAGAAACTGGCGGTCTGACTGCCCCGCACCTGCCGGCCCGGGCCGGCAGGTCATTGCCAACGCATAACTATCTACGCTCTCCCCGCTTCGTCTTTGCAGTTAAGTGAACTCGACATTTCGCCCTACCAGGGCTTTCGAGAACCACCGCCTGCGGAGACACCTCAACGTGAACGACTTCTCCAGACTTGGCCCAAGCCAGCCGATCATGCCTCACCAGGAACACTGGATCGACGGCACCATCGAAACCGCGCATCCCCTTGTCGAGCCCTTGAACCAGTACCCGGACGACCAGAGGATCCTGCACACCCACCGGCTCCACCTGGATAAAAACGTCCGGGTGGAACGCCAGCAACTCAAGGCCCCGCCCGACTACCGGGGACCGGCCGATCATCTGCGCGTCACCATCGGTGGCCGCGACAACCGCGTGCATCTGTACCAGTCCGATCATCTGGTGCTGGATATCAATGGCTGGCGTTATCACCTGACAACCGTCTCCTCCGGGCAGGTCATCGTGCTGGACACACAAGGTGGCGATGACGATATCAGGGTGGACGACAAGGTACGGATCGCGGTGTTCATCCATTCAGGAGCGGGAAACGACCGATTGTTTTGCGGGGGAGGCTTCACCAAGGTCGATGCGGGACCTGGCGACGATCGGATTTTCACGCGCTCCGGCGCCAGCTATATCGAAGCCGGAGACGGCGACGATATTGTCAGCGCCCATGGCAAAGGCCCCATGACCGTCTATGGAGGCCGGGGCCATGACACCTTGAGCGCAGGCGAAGGCAGTTGTTTCATCGACGGTGGCCAGGGCGACGATGTGCTATCAGGCGGCAAAGGCCACAACGTGCTCAGCGGAGGCGACGGCGACGATCAGATCACCCCCGGTCCCGGCCGCACGACCATTTACACCGGAACAGGCACGGACTTCGTCGCCCACCTGAGACCCGACGTCCAATTGTTCAATGCCTACTCCGCCTCCGAACCAACGCCTTCGACGATTCCCGATGATCCTGGCGTCATCATCGCCGCCAAGGGACTGGACAGTTGCGGCGTGATCGTCGATGGCACGCCCCGGTTCCGGGAACGGGTCAATGACGACCTCAGACTGCTGCTGGGCTCCGATAACGGCCAGCAACTACTGGGTGCCCTGGGTCAGATCGCGCGCAAGAGCGGCGTGCCCGTGCTGATCAAGGAGTTGACCGAGGAAGAAAACGGCATGTGCTTCCCGGGACGCGCGCAGCAGGGCGACCCGTTTATCCACGATGGCAAGGCCGGAGCTCCGGCCCTCGGTTGTACGGTGTATTACGACCCCTCGTTTCTCAAGGGAGAAGTCACCAGCATCGTTCATCTCTACCACGAGCTGTGCCATGCCTATAACCACGTGACAGGGACGATTTTTCCCGGCTGGGGGGCAGACGGTGTGGACGCGGGCAAGCCTCGCGACTCGGTCCCCAACGCGGAGCTCCAGGCCGTCGGGTTGGCGGCTCACGCCCCGCCCTTCGACTTCGACGCCAATCCCGCGACACCGCCCCTGACCACCAACCCCGAGGCCTTTACCGAAAACGGGCTGCGCCTGGAGTTCGGTATTCCGCCGCGCAAGCAATACCGGGAAGAGTAAACGGATTCGCCTTCCATCCGCACCCGACTTTAACGGAGCCTTCATGAACCATTTTCCCGACATCCCGCCGGCCAGGTCCGAGCGCCTGATAGACGGTAGTGCTCGTTCCATTGATGAACACTACCAGATCGTCCAGGAATACCAGGACGACTACAAACCGACCTCAATCTACCGACTCTCGGCAGAGAATGACCCGGTCCTGATAGAGCGAAAGATCGTTTCGACCCCCTACAGGCCAGGATACCCGCCGCTGGATTACCTGATATTCACCACCGGCGACAGTGCTGACACTATCAGGGTCCACTGCCCGCAGGAGCAATTGATAGTCGACATCAACCATGAGCGTTACCTGATCAACCCGGCCTCTTCCGAGCAGAGGCTGATCATTCGCACCGGCGCGGGTCCGGATCGGGTGACGGTCGACGAACAGGTAAAAATCCAGGTGGTCGTCGAAACAGCCGACGGCGACGATGTGATCCACAGCGAAGGCAGCGACACCCAGGTCCATGCCGGCCCGGGCGATGACTTCATCACCACCGGCGGGGGCAAGGCCTATATAGAGGCCGGAGAAGGCAACGACATGATTTTTGTCGAAGGTGACGCGACCGTCTACGGCGGCGCCGGCAACGATCATATCAGTGCCACCGCAAGCCTTGACGACAGCCGTCATCTGCTCAACGGCGGTCAAGGCAACGATCTGCTGATCGGCGGTCGGGGACACAGCATCCTCAGTGGCAACGACGGCGACGACTCGATCCTGGCAGGCGTCGGGAGCAACACGATCTACACCGGAGCAGGCCGGGACACGGTCATGTTGATCAAGCCGACGGATCAGGTCTTCAGCAACGATAGCCACGACCAGTTGTTCCAGGCCGCCCCCCAGCCACCCGCCGATGCCGAGGAACTACGTGTTCACGCCTCGTCTGCCGAAGGTTTTCAGATCATCCTGCTCAACAACCTGAGCCTGGAGCAGACCGGTATCGTGGTCAACGGCTCCCCGGCATTCCAGGACCGGGTCAATGACGACCTGAGGCTTCTGGGCGGCTCCCCCCGGGGCAGCCAGCTGCTATCGGTGTTGAATAAAACGGCCAAGAAGCATGGCATCACCGTCGCGATCAACCCGTTGGAGTATGAGAGGAATGCGCTGTTTCTGGTCGATGCCCGGACCACGGGCGATCCCTACATCCGGGATACCCGCGCGGGAGATGGACTCCCAGGGGGAAGCATTCACTACAACCCCGCCATTGAAATCGACGCAACCCCCGGGGTCGTATTGCTTTACCACGAACTCTGCCATGTCTATAACAGAGTGACCGGAACCTCTTTCCCCGGGGATGGCTTCGACGGTCCGCGTGACGACAAGTCCACACGCAGAGTGCCGAATGAAGAACTCCAAGCCATAGGCCTGCCGGCTGAGGTCAGGCCCTTCGATTTCGATGCAGACCCAAGCACTCCACCCTTGGATACCAACCCGACACCCTTCACCGAAAACGGCTTGCGTGAAGAGTTGGGGTTGGCACCGCGAGCCTGGGTAAAACCACGCTAAACCAGCGTCTCATCGCTGGACGGCACCACAAGGATCCCCGCCCGCAGGCCATTTTTCACCTTCGGGTTGGGGAAAATGATCCGGGCGCCCTGCTCTTCCACAACCCAGCGGCTGTTCGCCAGGTCCTCGGCCAGCAGGTAACCCTTGGGCAGTTCCGAGAAGTTCTCGATATCCACCGGCAAGTGCATCAGGAAGCTGTCGCTGTGCTTGATGATTTCCCGCGCCACGCTGAACAGTTGCAAACCTTCCAGCGTTTCATCGGTGACCGGCTCACGGCCCTCGATGATCTGCTTGAGACGCAACTCCAGGCGAGAGACATCCACGCCCTCGTTCTGCCCGAATGGCCGGGCCTTGCCCAGCTCAAGGGTAAAGGACTCGGCGCCCAGCTTGTCGTAGGTGTAGCTGCTGAAGACGATGGAGGGCTTGTTCTGCAACAGCACCGCCGTCACCCCGGCCGCGCGCAGGCGGGCCAGCTCGTGACGGGAATGGGCGCGCCCTTCCTTGTAGGGATAGAGCGCGAACTGTTCGATTTTCGAGCCGCGAATGGCGGTGTGCAGGTCATAGTGCAGGCGCTGGCGATCCGGCAGGCTGAAGAAACTCGCCGCCAGGCGTTCCAGCTCGCAAGCGCGCAAGGCTTCACTGCCACTGCTCAGCTCATGCCGGCCATTGAACAGCCGGTTGACGTCCTGCTCGACAAAGCGCTCGCCGCGACGCATCGCTTCCGGGTTGCCGAACAGGAACAGAATACGGGCCCGGGGCTTGAGGTCGCCCCGGGCAATGTCGTGCAACAGCCGATCGAGCAACTCGATCGGCGCTGTTTCATTACCGTGGATACCAGCGGACAACAGCAGGTCCAGCCCATTGTCCCGGGCCTCGGGAGGTCGCACTTCGAGTGCGCCCTCACTCAGCCAGCGCATGCGCACACCTTCGACCGTCAGTTGCGTCTTCTCCGCCGGTTCATGACCGGCAAGGGTCAGTTCAAGCAGTTTGCCGAGGGCGAGCATGCGCTATTCCTTAATCAGTGATGGTGATCGCAGTCGGGGCCGTGGACATGGTCGTCCTCGCCGATTTCGGCCGGCTCCATCTCCAGTTGCAGGCTGACCAGGTTGGTCGCCAGCGGGCGCAACAGCAGGTTGGCGTATTCGGCGTCGCCTTCCTCGACATCGACACCGATCAGCAGTTGGCCGCGGCCGTCGTGCTGAATCCACAATTCCTTGCCCTGCCAGATCACCGCGACGCGGGTGCAGGAGGTTTCCAGTTGAGTGCCATCGGTGTCTTCAAGGATCAGCTGCAGGGTATCGCTCATGTTTTAGGCTCTCGTCTGGAAGTAAAACGCCGCGCGCAAAGACCAAGCGGCGGCCTTCAATTGATCTGGAATGGGTAAACCGAGCCCAGTTTAAGGATTTGCGTCAGTTCATCCAATGCCGCTCGACACTCAAGCAACAATTGCGGGTCAGCCAGGTCGCTTTCACGCAGGCTGTCGCGGTAGTGCTTGTCGACCCACTGGGTCAGCGTGCCATACAACGGCGCCGTCATGATAACCCCCGGATTGACCGCCGCCAGTTCGTTTTCCTTCAGCGCCACGCGCAAGCGCAGGCACGCCGGGCCACCGCCGTTCTGCATGCTCTGCTTGAGGTCGAAGACCTTGACCTCGCGAACCGCACCGCCGGAGCTGGTCAGTTCCTGCAAGTAAGCCCAGACCCGCGGATTGGCGCGGCACTCTTCCGGCACGATCAGCAGCATGCCGCCGTCGGCACGGTTCAGCAGCTGGCTGTTGAACAGGTAGGAACGCACCGCGTCTTCCACCGCCACTTTCGAGCGCGGCACGCAGATCGACTGGAAGTTACCGCCACGCTTGGCCAGCTTGCCGTGCAACTCGGCGAGCATCTGCTCGGTGTCGAGGAAGGCGTCCTCGTGATAGAACAACACCTCGCCGTTACCCACCGCGATCACGTCGTTGTGGAACACACCCTGGTCGATCACCGCCGGGTTCTGTTGAGCATAGACCACGCCGTCATCGCTCAGGCCGTGCAGCCGGGCGACCGCCTGGGAGGCTTCGAGGGTCTGGCGCGCCGGGTATTTCTGCGGGGCCGGGTAGCGGGTATCAAAAGCGCTGCGGCCGAAGACAAAGAACTCGACACCGGCTTCGCCGTACTCACGGCAGAAACGCGTGTGGTTGGCCGCGCCTTCGTCGCCGAACTGGGCGACGGCAGGCAGTGCCGCGTGATGGGCGAAGTGCTTGGCATCAGCGAACATCGCCCCCAGCACGCGGCTGGTGGTCGGGTGTTCGATGCTGCGGTGATATTTGCAGTTGAGGTTGGCGGCGGTGAAATGCACGCGACCGTCGGCGGTATCGGCACTCGGGCTGACGGTGCCGGCGTTGGCCACCCACATGCTCGACGCCGAGCAACTGGCGACCAGCAGCGGCATCGCCTGTTTGGCGGCCTGTTCGATCACCTGCGCATCGCTGCCGGTGAAACCGAGGCTGCGCAGGGCGGCCACATCCGGGCGCTCCTGCGGGGCCAGCACGCCCTGGACAAACCCCATGTCCATCAGCGCTTTCATTTTCGCCAGGCCTTGCAGCGCCGCTTCCTTGGGGTTGGAAGCCTGCTGGCTGTTGCTCTGGGAAGCGACGTTGCCGTAGGACAGGCCGCCGTAGCTATGGGTCGGGCCTACAAGACCGTCAAAATTGACTTCAAAGGATTTCATCGGCGAGGCTCCACGAATCTGTTTTTATAAGCACAAATCATCTGCGTATGACGGCTCAGGAGAGCCGAACACCCGGCGTCAAAGTCGCCGGCACTGTCAGACTAGGCGTTTCCAGGGACGCCACCGGGTACGCGCAATAATCCGCCGCGTAATAGGCACTGGCGCGATGGTTGCCCGAGGCCCCGACCCCGCCGAACGGTGCACTGCTGGCAGCACCCGTCAGTTGTTTGTTCCAGTTGACGATCCCGGCCCGGCTTTCCAGCCAGAACTGCTGGTAACGCGACTCGGAATCCGACAACAGGCCTGCCGCCAAGCCGTACTGCGTGTTGTTGGCCTCGGCAATCGCCGCGTCGAAATCAGCGTAGCGAATCACTTGCAGCAAGGGCCCGAACAATTCCTCGTCAGGACGATCAGCCACTGCCGTTACATCGAGAATACCCGGGGTCAGCAACGCCGCATTGGCTTGCGGTTGAGTCATTTCCAGCAACGCCAGCGCGCCATGCCCCAGCAGATGCGCCTGGGCATCCATCAAGGCACGCGCGGCACCGAGAGATACCACCGAACCCATGAACGGCGCCGGCTGCTGGTCGAACGCACCGACCTCAATGGTCGCGCTGACCTCAACCAGACGTTCCAGCAGCTTGTCGCCCCAGGCGCCTTCGGGCACCAGCAGGCGACGGGCACAGGTGCAACGCTGACCTGCCGAGATAAAGGCCGACTGGATAATGGTGTACACCGCCGCGTCCAGGTCCTGGACCTGATCGACCACCAGCGGATTATTGCCACCCATTTCCAGGGCCAGGATCTTGTCCGGACGCCCGGCGAATTGCTGGTGCAGATGGTTGCCGGTGCGGCTCGAACCGGTGAAGAACAGACCGTCGATTCCCGCATTGGCCGCCAGGGCGATCCCGGTTTCCCGCGCGCCTTGCAACAGGTTCAACACGCCTGCCGGCAGACCGGCTTCGATCCAGCACTGCACGGTCAGCTCGGCAACCTTCGGAGTCAGCTCGCTCGGCTTGAACAGCACGCTGTTACCGGCCAGCAAAGCCGGCACGATATGTCCATTGGGCAGGTGGCCCGGGAAGTTGTAAGGCCCGAACACCGCCACCACGCCGTGGGGCTTGTGACGCAACACGGCGGTGGCGTCGCCCAGCGGGCCGCTCTTCTCGCCGGTACGTTCACGGTAGCTCTGCACCGAGATGGCGATCTTGTTGACCATGCTGGTCACTTCGGTCGCCGACTCCCACAGGGGCTTGCCGGTCTCCTCACCGATGCAGCGGGCCAACTCGTCGGCACGGCTTTTCAAGTGCGCGGCAAAACTTTCGAGTACGACAATACGCTCGTCGAGGGAACGCTTGGCCCAGGCCGGAAACGCCTGGCGCGCGGCTTGCACGGCGGCTTCGACCTGCGCGGCACTGGCGCCCTTGCCGGACCACAGCACTTGCTGGGTCACCGGGTTCAACGATTCGAAGGCTTCGCCCTGGCCTTCCTGCCAGGCACCGGCGATGTAAAGCGTGCTCATTATTTCGACTCCCTGGAAGCAGACAACGGTACCGCGCGAACCTGATCGCCAGCACTGAGTTGAAGACGTTTGGCGGTCAGCGGATCGACCACCAGGGTGCCCGCCGCCAGGCGCGCCGGAGCCGCGGTGATGCGGCAGTCCTCGCGCTTGCGGTTGTGGATCAGGTACGGCGTGGCATCGTCACCCGGGGTGCCGACCGCCAGCACCAGCGCCTGGCTGTCACGCACCGCGCGGATCTTGCTGGTTTCGCATTCCACCGCCGGGCCCGCGTCGAAGATGTCGACATAACCCTGGTAGCTGAAACCTTCGCTTTTAAGCATCGCCAGTGCCGGCTCGGTGTCGGTATGGACCTTGCCGATCACCGCGCGCGCCTCTTCGGAGAGGAAGCAGGTGTACAGCGGGAACTTGGGCATCAGTTCGGCGATAAAAGCCTTGTTGCCGACGCCGGTCAGGTAATCGGCCTGGCTGAATTCCATCTTGAAGAAGTGCCGGCCCAGGCTTTCCCAGAACGGCGAGCGCCCGGCTTCGTCGGACATGCCGCGCATTTCGGCTATGATCTTGTTGCCGAACAGTTCCGGGAACTCGGCGATAAACAGCATCCGCGCCTTGGCCAGCATGCGGCCATTGAGGCCACTGCGATAATCGGCGTGCAGGAACAGCGAGCACAGCTCGGAGTTGCCGGTCAGGTCGTTGGCCAGGAACAGCGTCGGAATCTCGCGGTAGATCTTCAGTTCCTGGGAGGCGCTGACCGTCAGGCCGACCCGGAAGTTGTACCAGGGCTCACGCAGGCCGACGGCACCGGCAATGGCGCTGATACCGACCACGCGGCCCTCATCGTTTTCGAGCACGAACAGATAGTCCGCGTCGCCGCGACCGGCCTCGCCAGTGAAGGTTTTCTCCGCCCAACCGACCCGATGGGCCAGGCGCTCTTCGTTGGCCGGCAAGGTGGTCAGGCCGGTGCCCGTGCTACGGGCCAGGTCGATCAGAGCGGGTAAATCGCTGCTGCGTACGGGACGAACGATCATGCTATCTCCTCAAACGGGCACCGGCTGACGGGTGCCCGCGAAACTCGCTGTAAGGCTGCTTTCGATACCGGCCTTAAACCGCTACCAGGCGCACGCTGGCACCTTCGCCGACGCCCAAGGCTTCGGCGGCCTGCAGGTCCAGGGTGACCGGTTTGCCCGGCGCATAATCGAGCTCCAGCAACACCGCGCGGTAATCCTGCAGCAGCGCGTTAGACACCAGGTACTGGCGTCCGCCGCCCTTGTAGGCGTCACCGATCTTCACCGGCACCACCCGGCTCTGGGCGATGGAGCGAATCCCACTGACCCGCGCATGTAGGGTCGGGCCGCCGTCGAAGATGTCGATGTAATGATCGGTTTCGAAGCCTTCGCGCATCAGGATGTCGAAGGTGATCTGCGCACGCGGGTGCACCTGGCCCATCGCCTCCTGGGCGGCGTCCGGCAGCAACGGCACGTAGATCGGGTAATGCGGCATCAGTTCGGCGAGGAAGGTTCGGCTTTTCAGGCCACACAGGCGCTCGGCCGCCGCGTAGTTCAGGTCGAAGAAGTTGCGACCGATGGCGTCCCAGAACGGCGAGTCACCGTGTTCGTCGCTGTAACCGACGATCTCGGTCACCACCGAATCGGCGAAGCGCTCCGGATGGCTGGCGACGAACAGCAGGCGCCCACGGGAATTGAGTTCCGACCAGGTCGAACCGACCAACTCCGGGACCACGTAGAAGCTGGTCAGCAGGCTGTTGCCGGTCAGGTCATGGCACTGCGAAAGCACATGGATCTTGTTGTGGATCTTCAGCTCGCGGGACGCATGCACGAAGGTCTCGTTACGGAAGCTGTAGAACGGCTCCGAGTAACCGGCCGAGGCAACAATCGCCGAGCAGCCCGCCAACTTGCCGGTGGCCGTGTCTTCGAGCACGAAGAAATAGCTTTCTTCGCCATTGAAGCTGACTTCGGCGGCGAACGAGGCTTCCGAGGCGGCGATCTTGTCGCGCAGGCGGCCTTCGTCGTCCGGCAGGGAAGTGACACCGATCGGGCTGTCCGCGGCCAGGCGCCGTACCTCGTCCAGGTCAGCCATTTGCGCGGGGCGCATCACCAGCATGGTGTCACTCCTTCAATCCAGAACAGGTCGGTGTGTACCGACAGAAAAAAATACCGGGGTAGGAGCGAGCTTGCTCGCGATGGTGGCCCAGGCACCACGGGGTATCGGATGCCCCGCGTTATCGTTGACGATCATCGCGAGCAAGCTCGCTCCTACAGGTACAGGAAATTTGGCCCGCTGGCAGCCATCCCGGGCCACCAGCGGGCGGTCCATCAGGCTTGCGTCAGCTTGGCCACGGCGCGCTCGAAGCGATCCAGGCCTTCATTGATGTCCGCGTCTTCAACCACCAGGCTCGGAGCGAAACGAATCACGTCCGGGCCGGCTTGCAGGATCATCAGGTTTTCTTTTTCCGCGGCGTTGAACACGTCCTTGGCCTTGCCCTTCCAGGCATCGGCCAACACGCAGCCGAGCAACAGGCCCATGCCACGGACCTGGGTAAACAGGCCGTATTTGGCGCCGATCTGCTCCAGGCGGGTCTTGAACAGGTCGTGCTTGGCTTTCACGCCGCTCAACACCTGCGGGGTGTTGATCACGTCGATCACCGCGTTGCCGACCGCACACGCCAGCGGGTTACCACCGTAGGTGGTGCCGTGGGTGCCGACCACCAGATGCTTGGCCAGCGCTTCGGTGGTGAGCATCGCGGCAATCGGGAAACCGCCGCCCAGGCTCTTGGCGCTGGTGAGGATGTCCGGGGTCACGCCGTATTCCATATAGGCGAACAGCGAGCCGCTACGGCCCATGCCGGTCTGTACTTCGTCGAACACCAGCAGCGCGTCGTGCTGGTTGCACAGCTCGCGGGCGCCTTGCAGGTAGGCCAGCTCGGCCGGCAGCACGCCACCCTCGCCCTGGATCGGTTCCAGCACCACGGCACAGGTCTTGTCCGAGATAGCGGCTTTCAGCGCGTCGAGGTCATTGAACGGCACATGGGTGATGCCGGTGATCTTCGGACCGAAGCCGTCGGAATACTTCGACTGGCCACCCACGTTCACGGTGAACAGGGTGCGACCGTGGAAGCTGTTCAGTGCGGCGATGATCTCGTATTTTTCCGAACCGAAGCGGTCGAACGCGACACGACGGGCCAGCTTGAAGGCGGCCTCGTTGGCTTCGGCGCCGGAGTTGCAGAAGAACACGCGCTCGGCGAAGGTCGCGTCCACCAGCTTCTTGGCCAGGCGCAGGGCCGGCTCGTTGGTGAAGACGTTGGATACGTGCCACAGGTTGTTCGCCTGCTCGGTCAGCGCACCGACCAGCGCCGGGTGCGCGTGGCCCAATACGTTAACCGCGATACCGCCGGCGAAATCGATCAGCTCCCGGCCCGCCTGGTCCCATACTCGGGAACCCGCGCCGCGCACAGGAATAAAAGCCGCAGGTGCGTAGTTGGGAACCATGACCTGGTCGAAATCGGCGCGGTGCACCGGAGCTTGCTCAACGGACATCGGAGTCTCCTGAAGAGGAACGCCTGCCTGGAACTGGCGAGCGATGGGGGGATTGTAAGGACAGTTTTAGGTCAGGCCTTGCCGCCAAGCGACAACTTCTTATAGCGCCAAACCGGGTTTTGCCGAGGTTGTCGGCAATGCGACAAATTGCGTCGCAAAGGCGCAGTTTAAACGCTGGCCCGGGTTTTGGTATCTATTTAGGCACGGTTGTCCCCGGGCGCTGGATAGCCTCGCAGCTTTACCGCCGCACGAGAAACCGCGCCATGCCGATACCCGCCGAAACTGACCTGCCGCATTACCCCGATAATTTCGAACTGATCAAAAACAAACTGCCGGATTGGCTGACCGACGCCTCCCGGACCCTGCTTCAGGCCCATGGCGACAGCCTGTTGTTGACCCATACCCACAAGGCCAGACTGGCGGAATACCTGCAAGCCTTGCAGGGCCTTGAGGCCTTTGCCGTGCCGATCCTGTCCAATGCCCTGAGCAGCCGCTTCGGGTACAGACTGGACCCGAAGCGCGACCGGATCAACTGCGTGCGACTGGTCACTGCCGCCACACTCTCGACGCCGCGCAAGGTCTCCGTCGTCGATATGAGCCTGTTGGAAGCTGCCCTGAAGAACTTCGTTGCCCCCCGGCATGAAAACCTGGTTTTTTATAATGAGTCCAGCCTGTACCGCCAGGTCAACGCCAGGCAGAACCGGCCCATCCAGGCCTTCACGCTCCGGGCGCTCGTCGAGTTGTGCCGGGAGCTGGATATCGGTGGCCAGTACGACCGCCATATGAGCGCGGTGCTGCTGCCGAAAAAGCCCTCCGGTGAAGCTGACAACCGCTTTCGTGATCAATTTGAACTCAGCGAACGCTACGAACTGATCACCCAGACCCATATTGCCCTGATGAAAGGCAATATCAGCCGTTCGACCCACCAGTTTTTGCTGGCCGCCAGCCAACAGGGTCGCTTGACCTACTGGGATGGCAAGCCCGCAAGCTGCTTTGAACTGCAAATGTTCAACTTCAGAACACCGCTCAGCAGTTCGACCGGCGTCACGCTCAAAGGCGCCTGGCTGATCGAGCACCAGGACACCCTGGTAGCGCGCAACCGACCTTGCATCGTTTATCTGAGCGGTGATCCGGAGCAGGCCCTCAAGCAATACGCCAGCTTCGAGGCATTCGAACAGGAGCTGGGCCACCGCCTGGGCCGCATCGACTACCGGAGCTTCTTCAACCGCTACGTCAACCAGCGTACCCAATCAGCTTTTCTCAGTGCCCTCGAACGCCACCTTGACACCTCAGGCACGACGACCGACCTGCAACTCAAACGTTTTCCGCTGATCGGTCACCCGCTGCGCGAGCTCTATACCCAGCACCTGGTGAAGCTGCTGGACGATGGCAATTTCAGCGCCGTGCCGGTGGCCGATATCGACCGCCAGGACCACCGGGACTACCTGCAATCGCTGGGTAATATCGGCCTGAACCTGTTGAACATCGCCGCCCTGTTCGTCCCCGGTCTGGGCGAGGCCATGCTCGCGGTGGCCGGTGCGCAGATGATCAGCCAGATCTACAACGGCATCGAGGACTGGCATCACGACGAACGCGAACAAGCCCTCAAGGGCCTGATCGGTGTCACCCTGAACCTGGCGCTGATTGGCGGCATCACGGTAGTCGCCCATCGCTTCGCCGGGGCCGGACTGGTCAAGGACTTGAAACAGGTAACCTTGCCCACTGGCGAAAGCACCCTGTGGAAACCCGACCTGACGCCCTACGAGCAATCATCGGTACTGCCCGAAAGCGCACAACCGAACGCCAGCGGCCTGTATAAAATCAACGATCGCCAATACCTCAAACAAGGTGACAAGGCCTATGAAGTCGAACTGAACCCGCGGGGCAATCGTGGCCGGATCAAACACCCCCGCCGCCCCAACCAATACTCACCAACCTTCAGGCATAACGGTGCCGGTGCCTGGTTTCACGAACTGGAGAACCCCTTGCAGTGGCAAGGCCCGCAGCTGATGCACCGCTTGAGTCTGGCCGGCGAAGCCTTTTCCAATATTGACTCAGCGCGGATCATGGCCGTCAGCGATACCGACGAAGCCCTGTTGCGCCGGGTGCATTTCGACAGCCAGCGCCCCCCCGCGCTGCTCAAGGACAGCCAGCTGCGCTTTCGCCTCGACCGCGATATCCAGCGTTTTATCGAGCAGATGGCCCGCGGCGAGGCCACGCCTGACGAGAGCATGCAGGAGCAGATCCTGCTCGACTTCTGGCAATCGCAACCCAAGGCACTACGGTTTGTGGACGATCAGGGACAAGTGGTCATGGAGACCGTACGCAGCGGCACGGCCCAGGGGCAACGGGTGGTCATCTCGCTCGACCCATTGCACAACGGTGATCTGCTCAAGACCGTGCTGAACTCGCCCGACCTCGATGAAAGCGATATCCGCGGACTGCTGGGGGAAAGCCAGAATTTCGCCACCCCCGCCGAAAAGCCGGAAACCCGGCTGCTGAACTTTCGCAAGCAAATCGCCCGCCATGCCCACCTGCGCCGAAAAGCCCTGTTCGAATCGCAATACCGGTTTCGCACTCAATCACAGGATCCCTCGGTGGGTATTCTGCAAAAGGCGTTTCCCGAGCTGCCCGTGGCCGTGCTCGAAGAGCTCGCCGAACAGGCCAGCGGCACACAACTGCAAGCCTTGCGCGAGTCCGCCCAAATCGCCCCGGGCATCGCCGACGAAGCCGCCTTGTATCAGCAGCAAGTGCGCCTGGCCCGCGCCCGCGAGGGGCTGTACCTGGCGTCGAGCGGCAATGCCGACAGCGAAAAACTGATCCTGCACAGCGTGCAACGCCTCCCGGGCTGGTCCACGCAAGTGCGCATCGAGATACGCGCGCAATCCTCGACCGGGCCGTTGCTCGACAGTATCGGTGCCAGCAACGCGCCGATCCGCAAAGTGCTGATCAAGGAAAACGACCTGTACCAGGCCCGCGATGCCCTGGACCAGGAACTGCACGATTCCGACGATCTCTACGCATCGCTGCTGCATGCCCTGCCAGACACCCAGCGCAGTGAACTGGGCTACCCCAATCCCAAGCAGGGTGCCCAACTCCAGCAAGCCGTGCAGAACAGCCGCCTGCCGGGGCCTGATGAAATCCGCCAGTTGCTGGATATGCCACCCGCCATCCCCAGCGAACCATCGCCCATGGCCTTGGCCAAGAGGCGCCCCGGTTATCAACTCAGCGGCCGTGGAGCGCCCCAGGCGGGCAGTCGCTGGGCCCTCGAAGATCGGGTAGCCCGGCTGTTCCCGAGCTTTTCCGATGAGCAGGCCCGGCAATTTATCGGCAGCCTGAACAGCATGCGGGTCTTTGATGAAATACGGCGGCTGGAGCAGGCCTACGAACAACTGACGGAAGAACTGGAGCTATGGTCGTTCATCACCTCCTCCTCTCACCCGGTCAGCGGGGAACGCCTGAGCCTGATGCAGCGCCTCAACCAGCAACGCACCCGCGCCCAGTTCGCCGAAGCCATCCGGCGTTGCTGGCGCCGTGAACCCGACCTGTTCTACTCCAACAATCCCGATGAGCACGGCTACACCCTCAGCGCCAATGGCCTGCTGGGGGAACTGCCCGAACTGTCCGTCGACTTCAACCACGTCCGCTACCTGAACCTGGTGGCCGACTCCCCGGCCCGGGAGCTGGGCCAGTTCATGGAACACTTTCCCAATCTGCGCCGGCTCTCCATACGCGGCTTCCAACTCAACGGCCTGCCCGAATCGATCACACGCGGGCCGCTGACCGAGCTGAGCCTGATCAACTGCAATCTGCGCCTGAACGTCCAGACGAGGCAGGCACTCAACGGCATGCGAGCCCTGGAGATTCTCGACCTGAGCCGCAACCCCCTCGGCCTGGTCCCCGACCTGCGTCAACTGCATGCACTGGCGGTCGTCGACCTGAGTCACACCGGGATCAACGCGCTTCCCGATGGACTGTTCGAACTGCCACGATTGGAAGCCGCCCTGCTCAACGACAACGCCATCAGCGACCTGCCGCAGACGCTCAACGAGATCTCCGGCGAGCTCAGTTCCGGCCTGGAGCTGAACGGCAACCCGCTGTCCGAGACCAGCCTGCAACGCGCCCGGGACTATTACCGCAGAACCGGCCACTCGCTCGGCGTTCAGTCCCTGGCCGAGCGAACACGTATCCAGGCGCTCTATCCGGGCCTGAATGGCGAACAGCTGGAGAGTTTCATCCGGGCTCAACCGCGAGTCCTCGAGGACTCCTTGAACCAGTTGAGCCGACTGGAAGCCCAATACCGCCAACTGCGCGCCGATCTGCAGGCCTGGAGCGGCGATGTCCCCACGCATCACCCGCAAACGCAGGAGCCATTGAGTCCGGTCGAGTTGGCGCTGGAAAGTCTGAACCGAGACGACTTTGCCCAACAGTTGCAACGGAGCTGGCAACGCCAGAGCGAAGAAATACTGCCCGACGGCACACGCTTGTATAGCTTCTCTTTCACCCAGAGGATCACCGGCAGACTGCCCGCGCTTTCAGCCGACTTCAGTCATATCGCCCGCCTGGAGCTCCATGGTTACGGCGCCAGCGACGGGCTCGATGGTTTCCTCCACAGCTTCCCCCATCTACGCGTGCTGTATGCCTCCAGTTTTATCGACCGGGATTTTCCCGCCGCGATTTTCGACATGCCGCACTTGAGAAACCTGGATCTGCCCTATGGCCAGATCCAACTGAGCGACACCACGCACCAGCAGCTCGCGGACATGACCGGCCTGCAGATGCTTGATCTGTCCGGCAACCCGCTGCAACCGGACCCGCCGCGCACCGAGGGCATGCTGCTGACACCGAACATCGCACGGATGACCGACCTGAGAGTGCTCGACCTGAGCGACAGCGGCCTCGAACAGATACCCGAGGGACTGTTCGGACTCCGTGTGCTGGGGATCGCCGACTTGCGCGACAACCAGATCCGAGACATACCGGAAAGCCTGTTCGAAGTCCCGACCTCGCAAGCGGTGACCTATGACTTCAGGAACAATCCCCTGAGCGAGGCCAGCCTGCAAAGAGTCCGCAGCTACAGGGAGCTGAACGGCGGTGTGCAGCAGGTCAGAATCCTGATCGGCGACGATGTGAGCAGCGGCGAAGAGAGTGAAAGCGACAGCGACAATGGCGGCAGTGTCCCACCGGTGCTTTCCCCCATAACGCCGCCCACGCCCCGCGAGGAATAAGCCTTAGCCGCGTTCCGAAGGCACAGACGACAACTCGAACGGACTGCTGCTGCGCCGCTGGTTGCGATCTTCACGGGGTGTGGCGCCAAAGAAGTTGCGATAGGCGCTGGAGAAGTGCGGCCCCGAGGAGAAACCGCAGGACAGGCCGATCTGGATGATCGACTTGCTGGTCTGCATCAGCATCTGCCGGGCCTTGTTCAGGCGCAGTTCCAGGTAATACTGGCTCGGCACGCGGTTGAGGTACTGCTTGAAGATCCGCTCCAACTGGCGCCGCGACACACAGACATGCTGGGCAATCTCGTCGGTGGTCAGCGGTTCCTCGATATTGGCCTCCATCAGCAGCACGGCCTGGGTCAGCTTCGGATGGCTGGAGCCCAGGCGGTTCTGCAATGGAATACGCTGGCGCTCGCCGCCTTCGCGGATGCGCTCGACCACCAACTCCTCGGAAACCGCACCGGCCAACTCGGCACCGTGGTCACGGGCGAGTACCGCCAGCAACAGGTCCAGCACCGACAAGCCGCCACAGGCGGTCAGGCGATCACGGTCCCAGTCGAACAGATGACTGGTGGCGATCACCTTGGGAAAACGTTCGGCGAAATCATCCTGCCAGCGCCAGTGCACCGCTGCACGATACCCGTCGAGCAAACCGAGTTGGGCCAGCGGGTAGACCCCGGCGGACAAACCGGCCACCACGCAACCGGCACGAACCAGTTGCTTGAGGGCACTGCTCAAGGCCGGCGCCAGGCTGGTGGGCGGCTCGTCGGCCAGCAGGAAGAGTTTCTGGAAGCCTTCCAGCTTGCCGGCCCAGGGCTCGCCCGGCAGTTGCCAGCCACCACCGGCCAAGACCTCGCCAGGCACTTCGGCCTGCAGGAAAGACAATTCGTAGACGACTTCCGGATGCACCCGCTGTGCGACACGCAAGGCCTCCTCGGCCAGCGCCAGCGTCAAGGCTTGGGTGCTGGGCCAAATCAGGAAACCAATTCGATGGGCAGTCATGGCAGGCAATCCGAAAACAGAACAGAGTGAAAAGCCGAGGGCAACCAACTCAAAGTAGACCACGCCGCGCTCGGCGCGCAGCATGACCTATTTG
The DNA here is from genome assembly GCF_023242525.1 of Pseudomonas sp. MWU12-2319. Lineage (NCBI taxonomy): Bacteria > Pseudomonadati > Pseudomonadota > Gammaproteobacteria > Pseudomonadales > Pseudomonadaceae > Pseudomonas > Pseudomonas sp. MWU12-2319. Next base: position 8,044 of record NZ_JALJES010000032.1, on the reverse strand, counting down.
GGTGCGCAACGGCAGCATAAAAAGCGACGACTATTTCAGACTGCCGGAGAGGAATTGCTGCAGACGCTCGGACTGCGGGTTGGACAACACCTCGCGCGGATTACCGCGTTCTTCGACCACGCCTTGGTGCAGGAACACCAGCTGGTTGGAGACTTCACGGGCAAAGCCCATCTCGTGGGTCACCACCACCATGGTCCGGCCTTCCTGGGCCAGGGCCTGCATCACCTTCAGCACGTCGCCCACCAGCTCGGGGTCGAGGGCCGAGGTCGGCTCGTCGAACAGCATCACTTCCGGCTCCACCGCCAGCGCCCGGGCAATCGCCACGCGCTGCTGCTCGCCGCCGGACATATGGCCCGGGTAGGCGTCCTTGCGATGCGCCACGCCGACTTTCGCCAGGTAGTACTCGGCCTTTTCCAGCGCCTCTTTCTTCGACATGCCGAGGACGTGAATCGGTGCCTCGATAATGTTTTCCAGCGCGGTCATATGCGACCACAGGTTGAAATGCTGGAACACCATCGACAGCCGCGAGCGCATGCGCTGCAACTGTTTCGGGTCGGCGGCCTTCAGCGCGCCGTCCTTGCCGGCCACCAGCTTCAACTCTTCATTGTTCAGCAGGATGCGCCCGGCATAGGGCTGTTCCAGCAGGTTGATGCAGCGCAGGAAAGTACTTTTGCCGGAGCCACTGGAGCCGATGATGCTGATCACATCGCCGGCGGCGGCTTCCAGGGACACGCCCTTGAGCACTTCGTGACTGCCATAGCGTTTATGCAGGTCTTGGACTTCAAGCTTGTACATGCGGTCGGTTCTCACAAAAACAGTCAGGTCAGTCGCTGAGCAGGCGTCCGTGGCGAAGCGGTACGCGCCCCGCCACCTTGGCCAGCCAGATCGAGGGTTGGGCGTAACGCAGCCGCTCCACGGCGTACAACACACCGCTCGTGCCGGCACACACGGTGCTGACCCGGTCGGATAACGGATCGATCACTTCGAACAGCGGGTCGCCGGTTTCCACCCAACTGCCCACCGGCACCAGGAAACTCAACACGCCGGGGTGCGGTGCATAGAGCAGCTCGGTGCCTTCGAACGGCATGCCTTCGCAAGGTTCCTGTTGCGCGGCGGGCCATTCGCCATCGATCAGGCCCTGCTCCGCGAGAAACGCCAGAATCCCTTCGGCCTGGGCCTCGGCCTGCTCGCGACCGGTATCGGCCTGGCCACCCAGTTCAATGGTGGTGGCCATGCACGCCAGCGGAATCTGCGCGTCCGGGAACTCCCGGGACAGGCGCAACCACGGCAACGAACAGGCCTCGTCGAACGAGGTGCCGCCCGACTCTTCCGCCAGCAGCCCGACACGAACCTTGAGGTGCGCCGCCAGGGAACGCCACTGCGGCCAGTGCTGGGGAAAGGTGTACATGTGCAACGCGGCTTCACAATCGCAATGCAGGTCGAGCACCAGGTCGGCATCGCAGGCGTGGCTCAGCAGCACCCGCTGCATGCCTTGCAACTGACTGGTCGCCGCCGGCAACGAAGCCAGCACCTCAAGCATCGCCTGGCGAATCAGTCGGATGTTGGCATGCGGATCATCGCCCAGGCGATCTTTCACCAGGGCGCTGACCGGCTCGGTCAACGGGACAAAATCGCGATTGAAGTTCTTGCCGCTGCCGTACTCGAAACGTCCTTGATGATTACCTTGCAGCAACTGGCCGAGACCGATCGGATTGGCCACCGGGACCAGCTCGATCACGCCCTTGAGGGCTCCGCGGGCTTCCAGCTCGACCAGGCGCTTTTTCAGCTCCCAGGCCGTGCGCATGCCCGGTAATTCATCGGCATGCAGGCTCGCCTGGATATAGGCCTTGCGCTCGCCACTGCCGAAACGGAACACCGACAGCTGGCGCTCCGTGCCCAGGCTGCCCCAGGGCAAAGGATGATCGATACGTTGCATAGTCAGTGCTTCCTCGGCGCCAGGTAACCCAACCAGCGGCGTTCAGCCAACTTGAACAGCCGCACCAGGATAAAGGTCAGGCACAGGTAGAACGCGCCGGCGGTGATGTAGGCCTCGAACGGCAGGTAATACTGGGCGTTGACGGTACGGGCGGCACCGGTGATGTCGATCAGGGTGACGATGGACGCCAGGCTGGTGGTCTGCAGCATCATGATCACTTCGTTGCTGTACTGCGGCAGCGCCCGGCGCAGGGCCGACGGCAGCAGGATGCGGCGGTACAGCTTGTAGCGCGACATGCCCATGGCCTTGGCCGCCTCGATCTCGCCATTGGGCGTGGCCCGCAGGCTGCCGGCGATGATTTCGGCGGTGTAGGCGCTGGTGTTGATGGCAAAGGCCAGGCAGGCACAGAAGGTCGCGCTCGACAGCCAGGGCCAGAGGACACTCTCGCGCACCGCCTCGAACTGGGCCAGGCCGTAGTAGATCAGGAACAGCTGCACCAGCATCGGTGTACCACGGATCACGTAGGTGTAGAGCCAGGCGCTGATATTCACCACCGGCTGCTTGGACACCCGCATCAGCCCCAGGGGCAATGCCGCCAGCAGACCGAACAGCAACGACAAGGCCAGCAGCTTCAAAGTGGTCAGCAGGCCGCCGAGGTACAGCGGCATGGCTGCCCAGATGACGTTGTAGTCGAAGATCATAGATCAGCCGCCCTTACGCCTACCGAGTAGCGCTTCTCAAGGTGACGCAATGCCAGCAACGAGACGCTGGTGATCACCAGGTACATCGCCGCCACTGCGAGGAAGAAGGTGAAAGGCTCGCGGGTGGCATCCGCCGCCTGCTTGGCCTTGAACATCATGTCTTGCAGACCGACCACGGAAATCAGCGCGGTGGCCTTGGTCAGCACCAGCCAGTTGTTGGTGAAACCGGGAATCGCCAGGCGAATCATCTGCGGCACCAGCACCCGGAAAAACACTTGCAGGCTGCTCATGCCGTAGGACATGCCGGCTTCGGCCTGGCCCTTGGGGATCGCCATAAAGGCCCCGCGGAAGGTTTCCGACAGGTAAGCGCCGAAAATAAAACCCAGGGTGCCGATACCGGCGACCAGGGGGTTGAGGTCGATGTAGTCGTCAAAACCGAGCAACGGCGCGACGCGGTTGAGCAGGTCCTGACCACCGTAGAAGATCAGCAGGATCAGCACCAGGTCGGGAATCCCACGGATGACCGTGGCATACAGGTCGCCGAGCCAGGCCAGCCAGCGCACCGGCGACAGGCGCAAGGCCACCCCGATCAAGCCCAGGACAATGGCCAGGGCCATGGACGACAAGGCGAGCTGAAGCGTCAGCCAAACGCCATCGAGGATGACAGCCCCGTAGCCTTTCAACATGATTCAGATCCTCGGAATTAGGGATGAAAAAATGGCGCAAACCTCAGAGCTCCTGCTGCTTGCGCCATTTCGGACTTGTCACCGCGGCGGTTTACTTGCCGTAGATATCGAAGTCGAAGTACTTGTCCTGGATCTGCTTGTACGTGCCATTGGCACGGATCGCGACGATGGCGGCGTTGATCTTGTCCAGATCGGCCTTGTCGCCTTTGCGCACGGCGATACCGATGCCGTCACCGAAGTACTTCTCGTCGGTGAATTGCGGGCCGACGAAAGCGAAGCCCTTGCCCGAATCGGTCTTCAGGAAACCGTCCTGCAACAGGGTGGCGTCAGCCACGGTGCCATCGAGGCGACCGGCGGCCACGTCCAGGTAGATTTCGTTCTGCGAACCGTAAGGCTTGATTTCAGCGCCCAGCGGCTTGAGGACTTCTTCAGCGAAACGGTTGTGGATCGAACCGCGCTGCACACCGATCTTCTTGCCCTTGAGTTCGGACAGGTTGTCGCTGACAACGGTGCCTTCCTTCATCACCAGGCGAGCCGGGGTGTTGTAGTACTTGTTGGTGAAATCGACCGATTTCTTACGATCATCGGTGATCGACATCGACGACAGGATGGCATCGATCTTACGCACCTTGAGGGCCGGGATCAGGCCGTCGAACTCTTGCTCGACCCAGACGCACTTGACCTTCATCTCTGCGCACAGGGCATTGCCGATGTCGTAGTCGAAACCAACGATGCTGCCGTCCGGCGCCTTGGAGGCGAACGGAGGGTAAGCGGCTTCGATACCAATTTTCAGTGGTTTTTCATCGGCGAAGGTCGGCAGCGACAGCACGGACAGTGCCAGGGCGCCAAGCAGCACGAGTTTCTTCATCTTGAGACTCCATCGGTAAAGGGCAAAACGGCAGAGTGAGCAACAGCCCAATATGCGGATGGGAAAGCAGTCTTCGCGTAACGGTCAACGGCGAGCGCGTTCAGCGTGCGCCACAACCAGCGAGTGATCGGCATTCTAACGACAGGTCCGAAGCCGATATTTCCTCAATGCGACAACTAATTACAGAAGCGCCGAGAAAGCGGGATGGACGCATTGACAGCTCTTGATTTTTATGCAAGAGCGAAAGAAGGGGTAACCGATCTATCCTGCAAATAGCGGGCCTATTATTGGCAAAGCCTTCTATTCCGGCAAGCACGGCGTTCGATGAGATTTAAAAGGCCCTGGATCCTGACCGAAAACGGGCAGCGGCGTTTCCCTTTGCCCCGTGTTCGGGCGGCGAGTGACACATTTGGTTACCTACCGAAAAATCGGTAACAGAGGGAGGAATTCACAGCAAAAACCGATATTTATCTCACTTTATTTACAGACACACCCTTATGGGAGCCGGCTTGCCGGCGATGACGGCCGGGTGGGCACTGCAAGGCTCAACGACCTCATCGCCGGCAAGCCGGCTCCTACAGGAAACAAGACAAGCCTCAGAACGCAAAAAAGCCCCGCCCGGCGTTATGCCGGACAGGGCTCAGTCAACCTCGAACGCGTGTTACGCGACGTTCATGGTCTTGTGGGTATCGATCAGATGCTGCACCACGCCCGGGTCCGCCAGGGTGGAGATATCGCCCAGGCCGTCGTACTCGCCCGTGGCAATCTTGCGCAGGATCCGTCGCATGATTTTCCCCGAACGGGTCTTCGGCAAGCCCGGTGCCCACTGGATGACATCCGGCGAAGCAATCGGCCCGATTTCCTTGCGCACCCAGTTCTTCAACTCCAGGCGCAACGCTTCGCTGGGCTCTTCGCCACTGTTGAGGGTGACGTAGACATAGATACCCTGCCCCTTGATATCGTGGGGCACACCGACCACCGCCGCTTCGGCGACTTTCGGGTGGGCGACCATGGCGCTTTCGATCTCGGCAGTGCCCATGCGGTGGCCGGAGACGTTCAGCACGTCATCCACGCGCCCGGTGATCCAGTAGTAACCGTCCTCGTCGCGGCGCGCGCCGTCACCGGTGAAATACATGCCACGGAAGGTCTTGAAGTAGGTGTCGACGAAACGATCGTGATCGCCGTACAAGGTCCGCGCCTGACCCGGCCACGAATCGAGGATCACCAGGTTGCCTTCGGCGGCGCCCTCGATGATGTTGCCCAGGTTATCCACCAGCGCCGGCACCACGCCGAAGAACGGCCGTGTCGCCGAACCCGGCTTGAGCGCATGGGCGCCCGGCAGCGGGCTCATCATGTTGCCGCCGGTCTCGGTCTGCCACCAGGTGTCGACGATCGGGCAGCGCGACTTGCCGACATTCTTGTAGTACCAATCCCAGGCCTCCGGATTGATCGGCTCGCCCACCGAACCCAGCAGGCGCAGGCTGCTGCCATCGGCGCCTTCGACGGCCGCGGTACCCTGGGCCATCATGGCGCGGATCGCGGTCGGCGCGGTGTAGAGGATATTGACCTGGTGCTTGTCGACGATCTTCGCCACCCGGGTGATATCCGGATAGTTAGGAACGCCTTCAAACATCACGGTGGTCGCGCCGTTGGCCAGCGGTCCGTAGACAATGTAGGTGTGGCCGGTAACCCAGCCGACATCGGCGGTGCACCAGTAGACCTCGCCCGGACGGTAGTCGAATACCCGCTCGTGGGTCAGCGCCGCATACAGCAGGTAACCGCCGGTAGTGTGCTGCACCCCCTTGGGCTTGCCGGTGGAACCGGAGGTGTAGAGGATGAACAGCGCCTCTTCGGCGCCCATCTCTTTCGGCGCGCAGACGCTGCCGGCTACCGTCATCAGGTCCTCGAACCAGATATCGCGATGCTGGTTCCATTTGATCGCACCACCGGTGCGCTTGCACACGATGACTTTCTGGACGCTGCTGGTTTCCGGGTTGGTCAGGGCGTCGTCGACGTTGGCCTTGAGCGGGATTTTCTTGCCCGCGCGAACGCCTTCGTCGGCAGTGATCACCACTTTCGAACGGCAATCGATAATACGACCGGCCAGCGCTTCCGGAGAGAAACCACCGAACACCACCGAGTGGATCGCGCCGATGCGGGCACAAGCCAGCATCGCAACTGCGGCTTCGGGGATCATAGGCATATAGATGGTCACCACGTCGCCGCGATGCACATCCTGGCCACGCAGGGCGTTGGCGAATTTGCAGACCTGCTCGTGCAGCTCGCAATAGGTGATGTGGCGCGAATCCGCGGGATCGTCGCCTTCCCAGATGATCGCGACCTGATCGCCACGCTCGGCCAGATGGCGGTCCAGGCAATTGTAGGAAACGTTCAGGGTGCCATCGGCGAACCACTTGATATCGACATGGTGATCGTCGAAGGAGGTCTGTTTCACCGTGGTGAAAGGCTTGATCCAGTCGAGGCGCTTGGCTTGTTCACGCCAGAAGCCGTCGGGGTTGACGACCGACTGCTGGTACATCGCCTTGTAGGTCGCCTCGTCGGTCAGCGTAGTCGCCAGGACCTCAGGACGAACGGGGTACAGGGAAGCCGCACTCATCTTTCTTACCTCGGTGGATATGTTGTTGTTTTATGACCCTGTTGTAGCCGGGCCTGCGCCATGGAACCATTCGACGATGGTAGTAACAAAACCCTGGAAAACGCCCCGCCAAGGGCCGCAAGGCCTCAAGCACGCTGCCTGTAGCGATTTCCGGCACCCTGAAAATAACTCGGGAAACGGGCTCCGGAGACGTTTTTCGACGATTGTTACAGGTTTTGTCAATAGTCTTTATCAAAACCCCCTCTATATGAATGTTTTGTAGACTCTTAACATTGATTCCGCCAACTAAGGCAACGAATTAACTTAGCGACAGCCCCCACGAAGGCCGTTAATTCGAATTCAAATCAAGACCGTTCCACACGTAGCCTCACAAGGGCTACGTGACCCCTCACGACCCGAAAAAGGTAAATCGAGATGAAAGCTCTAGTCGTTCTGGCCCTCAGCAGCCTGTGTGCAACCGCCATGGCTGACGAGATTCCAACCGACGTTGCCAGCCACACCGTTCCGGTGGAAGAGTACACTTACAGTTCTCACCCGGATATTCAGAAAGTTATCTCCATGAGTGAAGTTCCGGATGTTTGTGAAGTTGTCCCGGCGCGCATGATCTATGAAGACTCGCAAGGCGCCCGGCATATCATGGAATACCGCGTCATGGGCAACGGTTGTTCCCACGGTTAACCCCCCGGCCTGATCCCACCCTTGCAAAACCACCCGCCGCAAGAAGCGCTTCTTGCGGCAAAGGTGTTCCTCCCCGCATCCCCCGCCGCCACGACCTCCCCGCCCCGGTCCGGATCATTTCGCCTCCCTGGCGACAAAAACTGGCTGAAACAAACGGACAAATTCCCTATACTGTCGGCATCCATTCGCGCCTGAAAAAGCGTCGAATCGAGCTGAAAACCCTCGTTGATTCAGGCCCTTGCAGGCCACAGGGGAAGGCCCGGCGCCCTCTCCCGTCGACGACACGGGGTCATCCCGTACCTATTCCATGTTTTTGCGTGCACGAACCGCTGCTGCAAGCAACATATCCTTTAGATCCAAAGCGGCCATTGGTCGTGTGACAAGCCAACCATCAGTGTTTTTCACACGGGCATCAGGCCCTCACGCAGGAGACGACACGTCATGCTGAGCTGGGACGAATTCGACAAAGAAGAAGGCGAGGTGGCCGTCAAGGGCGCCAACGCCGGCCACGCCACCGAAGCCAACATGGACCGCCTCGACAGCGCCGGTGGCGCCGCA
>NZ_JALJES010000031.1:0-67185 GCF_023242525.1 Pseudomonas sp. MWU12-2319 | reverse complement strand
CGCGGCGCCACCGGCGCTGTCGAGGCGGTCCATGTTGGCTTCGGTGGCGTGGCCGGCGTTGGCGCCCTTGATGGCGGCTGCGCCTTCTTCCTTGTCGAATTCGTCCCAGCTGAGCATCGGATGTTCCTTGTGTGGGGGTGTGGGTAGGCCTGGTTCACTGCCTGTTTGTCAGGCAGGTAGACACGTGTTTGGAGCTCCCGTTCAACAGGATTCACGGCACAAGCAGGCATTGGAAAACCCTGGCGCTCCAGGGGGATGAGAGGTGCCGTAGGAGAAGCATGGCACATCATGTAGTGTTTTTATGTGAAGTTGGCACACTATATGGTGGTTTTTGCGGTCGGTCAATCCGCTGGGGCGCAACGCGCTGTTTCGTCGCAGCTTCTCGGTGAGGTGTCTAGAGGGCGGCTTTCAGGCGGCGGGTTTTGAACAGATGCAGGTAAACCGTGAGGTTGAGCAAGAGCACCAAGGCGCCAAAGCCAAGCTGTATCGTCGGTGTCAGCCCGGCGGGGTAGATCAGCGGGATCAGGTAGTGCTCGATAAAGCCCTCGCCATAGCCGCCTTGTCCGGCGGCCTGGCGAAAGAGATTTTCCCAGCGGGTCAGCGGGCACTCCAGGTGGAAGACTTCGACAATCACACCCCAGGTTGCGGCGGGCAGGTGCAACCAGATCAACCGGCGCCATTTGAGCACCAGCAACCCGCCAAACAGCACGAACAAGATGAACAGCAGGTGAAACGACACCAGCCCGTCGGCCGCTATCCGGTAGAACATCTCGACTTCCTTTTCTGATCCATGACGTAAGTGCGGATATCCTACCCGGGTCGCTGGTCCGACCTCTACCGCGCGTTGGACTTGAGCGTTGCGAGGATGTCTTTCAGGCGCTGGGCTGTGGCTTCACTGCTGGTTTGCATGGGCGCGCGCAGTTCGTCACGAATCAACCCCTGAAGGGCGAGGGCGGTTTTCACCGGACCAGGGTTGGGCTCGACAAACAGGGCCTGGATCAGCGGCGTCAGTTGGAAAAATGTCGTCCTGGCAGCTGCGAGCTGCTGCTCCTGGATCTGCCGGTACAACTGGACGAACAACTCGGGATGGATATGCGCCGAAGCCGCAATTGCACCGGTTGCGCCGAGGCACATTGCATTGAACATCTGGTTGTCCTCGCCACACAGCACATCGACCAGGCCGCTGGCCAGCACCGCCAGGGTGTTGTTCAGGTTGCCGCCGCAGTCCTTGATGGCGACGATATTGTCATGGGCGACGATCCTGAGCAGGGTTGCCTGCTCGAAGCTCACCCCGGTGCGGTAGGGAATGTCGTAGACAATGATCGGCACGCTGGAGGCATCGGCGACAGTCTTGAAAAACGCTTCCAGGCCGGCCTGGGACGGGCGGATGTAATAGGGCGCAGGCACCAGCAGCCCGGCCAGGGGGCGCTTGAGTATCTCGCTCTGGAACTGCAGCAACTCGCTGAGGTTGTTGCCCGCCAGGCCCATTACCACCTTCTGTGGCGGGACCAGCTCCAGTACGGCATCCAGCACCGCCAGCTGTTCATGTTTGCCCAGTGCGGCGGCTTCCCCGGTGGTGCCACAGACCACGATGCCGTCGACGCCGCTGTCCAGCAGATGGCTGACCAGCCGCCGCAAGGCGACGAAGTCGATGGCCTGGTTCACGAACGGCGTAACGAGGGGGACCCAGATACCTTGAAACGATGACATGCACTTTCTCCTGATGGTTGACCGTGTCGTCACCGTCAGAAGCGTAGAAGGAAGTTGGCAGAAGAGGAGGGGTGACCCGTCGTCGCGCTCAATGTCCTGTCAGCTCATCTGACGGGACAGCGCGCCCCGGTCACATGAGCGACTGTTTCTTCGATTTAGGGGCAAACGCAACGCATGCCGGGGCCTTGGCATTCAAGCCAACGGCGACAGCAATGAGGTTGAGCGTTGCGTACATGTTTGTTTACACCCTGGATCAGGCGTCCATTTTTAAAAGCTGGCGCCGGGTTTGTCAATTGCCGATGTCGATCGAGTGTGGCTCAGGCTTCGGCGCCCAGATGACTTTTCATCAGTTCCAGGTTCTCTTCGACCGAGTCGGCCATCATCATTTTGTCGGCCTCGGCGGCGGCGAGGGCGGCGCGCTCGAACATCACCCGTTCATGGGCTCGAACCGCGGCTTTCCAGTCCTGGTCGTCCAGCAGCGCATCCGCCAGGTCCACCGCATCACGCAACGCCAGGTTGGCGCCTTCGCCGGCGGGTGGCATCAGGTGCGCGGCATCGCCCAGCAGGGTAACGCCGTCGCGGTGCTCCCAGCGATGGCCGATCGGCAGCACATGAACCGGCCAGGGGCGTACAGCTTCGTCCGCTACGTGAATCAGTTGCAGCAAGGAGGCGTCCCAACCCTTGAAGTCTCGGAGCAGGTCGCTCCTGGTTTTTGCTTCGTGCGCTGTTACCTGCCGATGCAAGGCGGCATACACGCGGATATGGGCGTTTGCGTTGCGTTGGGCAAAGATTGTCTGGCGTTTGCCCTTGGCAATCAGCATGCCGCGCCCGACCCGTTGCGCCACCTCAGGATAACGGGCATCGGCGTCGGGGATCGACAGTTCATGCAAGGTGAGTCCGGTGAACGCGGGCTGTGTTGTCGAGACCAGAGCGCGCACCTTGGACCAGGCACCGTCGGCGCCGACCACCAGCTCAAAGCGCTGATTCAGGCCGTTGTCGAAGCGCAGCTCGGTATAGCCGTCGTCCTGTTGTTCGGCTTCCCTGAGGGTGTGGCCCCAGCGCAAAGTGTCTTCCGGGATCGATTCCAGCAGCAGCTCCCTGAGCTGGCCGCGATCGATCTCGGGGCGGTCGCCGCTGGCAGCATCGGCTTTTTCCATCTGCAACGTACCGTGTTGGTCGAACAGCCGCAGGCCCTGGTCTTCGTAGCGGGCCAATTGCTGAAAGGTTTCGAACAACCCGCCCAGGCGTAGCGCGTATTGGCCGGTTTCCACGTGCAGGTCGAGCATGCCGCCCTGTGGCCGCTGCGAGATGGACTCATCACGCTCGAAGATCAGGAAAGGCACGCCTTTGAGGTACAGCATACGGGCGAGCATCAAGCCGCCGAGGCCGGCGCCGACGATGGCGATACGTGGAGTCGAGACCATGGTGTCATTCCAGAGCGGGGTTTGTCATAGGCACCTATGATGAATTAGCATAGGTGCCTATGACAAGGGGTCGTTAGATGAACAATTTAGATCTGAACCGGGTGCCGTCCTTCCTGATCAAGCGCGTGTCGCAGGAGTTGATCCGGCAGGCCGAGGTGCGTTTGCGCCCGCTGGGAATCGGCATGGCCAGCATGCCGGTGTTGGGTGCGCTGCAGCGGGGGGAAGCGCGGACCCAGGCTGAGCTCGCGCGTTTGTTGCAGGTCGAGCAGCCGTCCATGGCCCAGACCCTGGCTCGTCTGGAGCGGGACCAGTTGATCCGCCGCCGGCCCGATCCGGAGCACAAACGCATCCAGATCGTGGAGTTGACCGAGCTGGCGCTGACCCGGATACCGCAGGCGAAAGAGATTCTGTGGGAGGGCAATATCAAGGCGCTGGCGGGTTTCAGTGATGAGGAGGTGGAGCGTTTTGTGGACTTTCTGCAGCGGGCCAATGCCAATTTGCGCGTTGATTCCTGAAGCCACTCACACGGGACGTACGGCGTGGGTACGTCTCGACAGGTCGGAAAACGCTCTAGGTTAAAAGGTAAGACCTTCCGCCAGACGTATGAGCATTTCCTCTACCTGACGGGTTCCCTGAATAGTCGACAGCATGGTCATGGGACTTTTCCCCGAGAAGTGTTCCTTGGGTTTGGACAACCAGCGCTTGGCTTTCTCATCATTGCCGAAAAGCGTATTCGCTATGGCGGTGATGCGAACCGCACGAAGCAATGGGTCGCTATCATTGATAGTCAGCCGCTGGTCCTTGGCTGTACGTGTCTTGAGGGGGGTGAGAGGAATGATGGGGACACCTCTTTTTATACGGCATTTATCGAATAGAGTCCGGTAAATGCCGGATAATTGAAAGTGCCAGTGCTTTCAGATTTGCGCTGATGGGGTCTCCATTGCCGCCGCCTCGATCACCAACTCCCGAAACCGCCGCAGTACCGACGAGCTATCGCCCACGCGGGTCGCCAGGTGCAGCGGTGCGATCAGTCCCGGACACTGTGATAACGCGCGATAGGCAATGCCGTCGCCCCGCAGGCGCTGCATCGAGGCCGGGACGATGGAAACCCCCAGGCCGGCGGCGACCAGGCTCAGGGTGGCGGCCATGCGTGGGGCTTCCTGAATCACCTGTGGGCTGAATCCCGCCTCGCGACACGCCACCAGAATGGCGTCGTAGAGCCCCAATCCCACCCGACGTCGATACAGCACAAAGGCTTCGCCGGCGAGCGCGGACAAGGGCAGGGGGACGCGGGTGTCTTGTGCCAGGGGATGATCCATCGGCAGTGCCAGCAACATCGGTTCGACCAGAATCGGTTCGGCCTGCAAGGTCGGTGTACCGCTCAAGGGCGAGCGCACGAAGGCGGCATCCAGGCGTTCGTGCACCAGCGCATCCATCAACTCCCCGGTGCCGGCTTCTTCCAGAATCACCGAAACGCCGGAAAACGCCTCGCGAAAGTGCCGCAGCACGCCCGGCACAAACGGGTGCAGCGCTGCCGAACTGGTGAAGCCGATACCAAGCCGCCCCTGTTCACCCCGGGCAGCGCGACGCACCACCTCGGTCACGCCCTCGGCCCGTGCCAAGACAGCACGGGCTTCTTCCAGCAACGCCAGGCCTGCCGTGGTCGGGCGAACACCCCGTGGCAGGCGTTCCATCAACGCCACGCCCATCTCGGCCTCCAGCTTCTGCAGCAGGCGGGTGAGGGGCGGTTGTTGCATATGCAGACGCTCCGCCGCCCGGGTGATATGACCTTCTTCAGCGATCACGACAAACGCATGCAAGCGACGCAGCTCTAGCATTTCGATACCTTTTCAGTATGGCAGTTTGTCATTATTAGCATTTGTCATCATGGCGTGCAAAACCTACGCTTGTGCTCACTCCCCATGCACAAGAGGAAGCGTGATGACCTGGTCAGCCAAGCAATATTCGACATTTGAAGAAGAGCGCACCCGTCCCGTCCGCGATCTGGTGGCCGCCATCCCTACTGGCACGGTCGGCGTGGCTGTCGACCTGGGTTGCGGTCCGGGCAACTCCACCGAAGTCCTGGCCCAGCGTTTTCCCGAGGCGCGGGTCACCGGCATGGACAGCTCCGAGGATATGCTCGTCAGTGCTCGGGCGCGCTTGCCCGCGTTGAATTTCGAACTCGCCGATATCGCCACCTGGAACCCGGATCAAACCTTCGATGTGATCCTGGCCAATGCCTCGCTGCAATGGGTGCCGGATCACGCCACGCTCTATCCCCATCTGGTGAGCAAGTTGGCGGCTGGTGGCAGCCTGGCGGTGCAGACTCCGGACAATATGCAGGAGCCATCGCACCGGCTGGCGCGGGAAGTGGCCGCCAGCGGACCGTGGGCGGACAAGATCGCGACGGTTCGGCACCCGCCGCGGCACGACGCGAGTTTCTATTACGAACTGTTGCGTCCGCACTGCAGTCACGTGGATGTCTGGCGCACCACCTATCACCACCCGTTGGCCGGCGGTCATGCCGCCGTGGTGGAGTGGTTCAAGGGCTCGGCGCTACGGCCGTACCTGGTACCCTTGGATGAGGGGCAGAAAGCGGCATTTCTGCAAGCTTACCTGACGGCGATCACCGGGGCTTACCCGGCGCTCGCCGACGGAACGGTGCTGTTGCCGTTTCCCAGGTTGTTCGTGGTCGCGACTCGCTGAGGCTTGCTCAGGGGCCTCTGCCTGAGTCGATCAGGCATGCTGCAGCAGATACTCGCTCAGGGCCTGACGGGTCAGGTCATTGAGCGTCACCTTCTGGCGCGTCGCGGTCAACGCGGCGGCCAGATGGAGATCGTGACCCACGCGCACGTTGAATGAGCCCTTGCAGGGCATCTCGGGCGCCTGGTTCAACTGTTTGCAGGTGTCGAGGTAGTCGTCAACGGCCCCCTTGAACGCCGTTTCCAGTTCCGCCACGGTTTGCCCCTCATAACTTACCAGCGCGCGGATGAACTGGAGCTTGCCGAACAGGCAGTTGTCCTCGACGCTGGCTTCGATGGAGCCGTAATAGCCTTTGTAATGCATCTGATTACTCACGAAATCAGTCCTCCTGAACGCAGGTGATCAATCACCTGACGCTTGATATAGGTTTTCAGCTCGTTGCCAGGATGAGGTTTGTGCAGGTTGATCGCTGCCTGCGGGTCACCGTTGTCGAATTTGACCCGGCTGCCTGAGCCTTCAAGCCGGCGGTAACCAAAGTGACCCAATAGCGTCACCAGTTCCGTCCAGGTACAGCTCGACCAGGGGTTGAGCAGTTTAGCGAGCAATTTTTCATTCTTGGACACCAAGCCTCCTTGCTGCAACTAAATATAGTTGCACTGATGTTGAGGGTCAAGAGTGAAGGGTTTTGCCGGGGCGTTCAATAGGGTTTTCGGGCTTGTTTACGTTTCCTGAGGGCTTTTGGGATGGGTCCTACGGGGGGCGATGTGGTGGGCGCAGGAGGGCGATCTGTTTGCACCGGCTTGGCAGATACAAACAGATCGTTGTCGCAGGTTTAGCTCACTACGCGATAGCAAGGCACATAAGCCGCGCCACCGGGGAGCTTCATGCGGTGTTGTTCAACGAAGGCCTTGAGCAGCTTGTCCAGCGGCTGCATCACCGCCGCGTCGCCATGGATCTCGTAGGGGCCGTGCTCCTCGATCAGGCGGATGCCCTTGTCCTTGACGTTGCCGGCGACTATCCCGGAAAACGCCCGGCGCAGGTTGGCCGCCAGTTCGTGGGGGGGCAGGCTGCGGCTGAGGTTGAGGCTCGCCATATTGGCGTGGGTCGGATCGAACGGGTGCTGGAAGCCGCCATCGATCTTCAGCAGCCAGTTGAAGTGGAAGGCGTCATTGCGTTCGCGGCGGAACTGTTTGACCGCCTTCAACCCGTGGGCCATCTGCCGGGCCACCTGGGCCGGGTTGTCGATGATGATTTCGTAGTGCTTCTGCGCTTTTTCACCCAGGGTCGCGACCACAAAGGCGTTCAGTTGCTGAAGGTAGGCTTCTGCACTGCGCGGGCCGGTCAGGATCACCGGGAACGGCAGTTCGCGGTTGTCCGGGTGCATCAGGATGCCGAGCAGGTAAAGGAATTCTTCGGCCGTACCGGCGCCGCCCGGGAAGATGATGATGCCGTGGCCCACCCGCACGAACGCCTCAAGGCGTTTCTCGATGTCGGGCATGATCACCAGCTCGTTGACGATCGGGTTCGGCGCCTCGGCGGCGATGATCCCCGGCTCGGTCAGGCCCAGGTAGCGGCCGGTGGTGATGCGTTGCTTGGCGTGGGAAATGGTCGCGCCTTTCATCGGCCCCTTCATCACCCCAGGACCGCAACCGGTGCAGACATCCAGACTGCGCAGGCCCAGTTCGTGGCCGACCTTCTTGGTGTACTGGTATTCCTCGGTGCTGATGGAGTGACCGCCCCAGCACACCACCATTTTCGGCTCCAGGCCGGGGCGCAGGGTGCGTGCGTTGCGCAGCAGGTGGAAAACGTAGTCGGTGATGCCCTGGGAACTGTCCAGGTCGATGCGCTGGCTCTCCAGTTCGTTTTCGGTGTAGACGATATCGCGCAGGGCACTGAAGAGCATTTCGCGGGTGCTGGCGATCATTTCGCCATCAACGAAGGCATCGGCCGGGGCGTTCAGCAGTTCCAGGCGGACCCCACGATCCTGCTGGTGAATACGGATCTCGAAATCCTTGTAGGCTTCGAGGATGGTCTTGGCATTGTCGACATGGGCGCCGGTGTTGAGGATGGCCAGGGCGCACTGGCGGAATAATGTGTAGATGCTGCCGGAGCCGGCTTCGCTCAGTTGCTGCACTTCACGTTGGGAAAGGGTTTCGAGGCTGCCCTTGGGGCTAACCGAGGCGTTGATTACCGATCGTTGGGTCATGCTTTATTCCATCAAGGCGATGTCGCCGGGCTGCTAAGGCGCCGGCTGCACCAGAAAGGCTTCGCGCGCACGCGTGTTCCTAGCATAGCTAAATCAGGCACCCAGGTGGTTGGTGCCGGTTGGCTCAGCTTGCAGGATTTTAACGCGTCGCGAAACCCGCAGGCGTATCGCCCATGTTCAGCTCAAGCTCCGCACACAGCCCTCCGCCATCACGATTGCTCAGGGTCAATGTGCCGCCCATGGCGGTTGCCAGTTGCTGGGCGATGGCCAGGCCCAGGCCGGTCCCACCGGTGCTGCGGTTGCGCGAGCTTTCCACGCGATAGAAGGGCTTGAGGACTTCTTCCAGTTCCGCCTGGGCTATACCCGGACCGCGGTCCAGGACCAGGATCGACAATCGTCGGTTTTTCTGGGGGGTGATAACGATCTGCGCGCTGCCGGCGAATTTCAGTGCGTTGTCCACCAGGTTGACCAATACGCGTCGCAGGGCATGGGGGCGGGTGTCGATCAGCCCGCCGTTCTTGCCGATCAGCTCCACGGCTTGACCGCTGTCCTGATAGTCGAATACCAGGCTGTCGAGAAAGGCGTCGAGGTCGATGCGGCAATTGGCTTCGGTGGCGCCATGCACGCTGCGGGCATAGGCCACGCCTTCACGCACCAGGTGTTCGATTTCGCCCAGGTCCTGCCAGAGCTTGTCCTTCTCGGTGGAGTCGTCCATGAACTCGGCCCGCAGCTTCATGCGCGTGATGGGGGTTTGCAGGTCATGGGAAATCGCCGCCAGCAGTTGCATGCGCTCCTTGAGATAGGCGGCGATACGCGCCTGCAGGGCGTTGAAGGCCGCCGCCGCGCGGGCCACTTCGGTCGGGCCGGCTTCGTCCAGATGTACGCCGTGGGTATTGGGGTCAAGGTTTTCCACGGCATGGGCCAGGCGGGTCAACGGGCGCACTGCAATCCGCACTGCCAGCCAGGCGCAGCCGAGCATCAGCAGCAACTGACCGAGCAGGACAAAGGGCAACCAGGGCGACATGGGCATGACCGATGGGGTGACGTCGAGAGTCACCGGACTGCCGTCACGCAGTTTCAGATGGGCCTGGAAGTGTTTGCGCGGGCCGGGAATGTCGCTGAAGGTCAGCGGGTAGTCACGCCCGATGGCCTCTTTGAGCGAGGGGACGGCGATCGGCACTTCATCCGGTTGCATGGGAATGCCGGGAACACCCTCGTTCAGCAGGTAGCGGTAGTTGTGCCGTTCAAGGCGTGGCAACCAGCTTTCGCGTTCGCTCGCCGGCAGGCGTTCAAGAATGGCGATGGAGGTCGAGACATCGGTTTCCAGGTTGCCGAGCATGGCGGTCTTGGCGCTCTGATAGCGCTCGTAGGACTGCGCGCCGAAGGACAGCGCCTGGGCGAGGATCAGCCCGGCGAGGAAGATCAGCGACAGCCGTGAGCCCAGCGTGCGCGGCCAGAGCAGGACCGGTTTCATTGGGTTGCACCGAGGATTTCCACCGGCAGTGAGAACACATAACCCTCACTGCGCACGGTCTTGATATAGGCCGGCTCGCGGGCATCGTCCAGCAACCGTTGGCGCAGGCGGCTCACCAGCAGGTCGATGGAGCGGTCGAACAGATCGGCGTCGCGGCCCTGGGTTAGGTTGAGCAACTGGTCGCGGTTCAGGACCCGTTGCGGATGGTCGAGAAACACCCGCAACAGGCGATATTCGGCGCCGCTGAGGGCCACCAGGGTGCCGTTTTCATCCAGCAGGTGGCGGGCGCTGGTGTCGAGCTTCCAGCGGCCGAACCCCAGCAGTCGACCACTTTCGGTGACGATCAGGTTGGGTGGCAGCATCCGTGTGCGGCGCAGCACCGAGTTGATCCGGGCCAGCAGCTCGCGGGCGGCGAAGGGTTTGACCAGGTAATCGTCGGCGCCCATTTCGAGGCCGATGATGCGGTCGGTTTCGTCGCTGCGGGCGGTCAGCATCAGCACCGGCGTGGCCTTGTGCTTGCCGGCGCGCAGTTCACGGCACAGCAGCAGGCCGTCGTCGCCGGGCATCATGATGTCCAGCACGATCAGGTCCACCGGCGTGGTTTCGAGGAAGGTACGCATCTGCCGGCCATCGGCGACCACCGTGGTACGCAGGCCGTTCTTCTTGAGGTAGTTGCCCACCAGCTCTCTGATCTCGCGGTCATCGTCCACGATCAGGATGTGATCGACATGATCCATGGGGCCGGGCTCCGTCAATGTTGGTTTAGGGCACAGTCTAGCGAGGGCTGTGGCGGCTGGCATCGGGCCTTTGTATTGCAGTGTATCTGGCGGGCTACGGATACACAGGCATGCAAAAACGCCTGGCGTCGGCGGGACAAGACTGGCCATTGGCCGAGGGATTTGTATTGATCTTTCCGACCACTGCAATGAAGGCAGCTGAGTTGCCGTGGTTTTTTTCGCCCCTTGCCAGGCACTGTTTACCGCGCCATGAAAAAGTAGCGCCCACGACAAGTGCCTTGGATTAATCAAGTTCGGATATTTGAATGACCTAAAAAAAGCCACCGCACAAAGTGCAGGGCACTCGGCGCAGTAGCTAAAACTTACCAAAGGGATGATGAAGTCGAGATGACTCAATAACTGTTCCGCGCAAGTGCCCGGAGAATAGTTGAGGCATAACGTTGCCATCGGCGCGAACTCTACCATCGTGGCTTGATGATCGCTTATCAGCTGCATCGATAGTCATTATTGATACAAATCCGCGCGATTGTATCGGCGGCGACGTCGGAGCGTCCGACGCCGAGCTTCGATCTCGATATCCAGTGAATCCATCGGTCAGTCGCTGAAGTTGGCGTACTCGGCCCCCATGCGGCCGTTGCGTTTGACCTTGTAGAGCAACTCATCGACTTTCTCGACAAAACCCAGTGCCGCTTCATCGACGGCGGGGCGTATGGTGCCGACTCCGAGGCTGAGACTCAGCAGCCCGGAAATCGCCGACTTCTCATGTTCGATCTGCTGCTGGCGAATCAGTTGCAGGCATTTATCCGCCACTTGCCGAGCCTTGTCCGCCGGTGTTTCGGGCAATAGCCAGATGAACTCTTCACCGCCGATCCGGGCAATAAAGTCCCGTGGCCGATTGGTCGCCTGGGACAGGGTCTGGGCCACTTGTCGCAGGGCCTCGTCACCCCTGATATGCCCGTAGTGGTCGTTGTACTGCTTGAAAAAGTCGATATCCAGGATAATCAGCGACAGCGGCAGTTGATTGCGCTGGGCATGTTCCCACTCCCGGGCGAGCACGGTGTCGAACATACGACGATTGGCAATACCGGTCAGGCCATCCTGGAACGAGTACTCCTCCAACTGCTTTTGCAGGCGGATCAGGTGTTCCTCGGTTTTCTTGCGTTCGCTGATATCGAACATAAAGCCGATCAGCGCCTCGACTTCGCCGTCCTTGCGCACCACATGCACCACATCGCGGATCCAGACGTATTCGCCGTCGCGGGTCAGTGCCCGGTAGTCGGCCTCGTGGTCGACGCCAGCCTTGGACTGCGACACACAGAAGTTCACCACATACTCCCGATCATCCGGGTGCATGCGTGACACCCAGTCATCGATCCCGACCCAACTGTCCGGTGTCCAGCCGAGCAGGGTCTCGATCTGTGGGCCGATGTAGCTGAAGGTCATGGTTTGCCAGTCGATTCGCCAGGGAATGGCCTTGGTCGATTCGAGCAGGGTCTTGTAGACGTCACTATCGGTTTCGGTAGAAGGCGTGGCGCTCATGATCGATCAGGCTTCGCTGGTGGAGGTGGGCGCTAGAATGTTGCGCGCACGAGGGCTAATCAAGGTCCAGGCGATACATGGCAAGGGAATTTGCTTTCCCCGCGCGGGCCTGTGTTGTAAAAGCAGTGACGCATCGGCTTTTTGAACGTCTATGACTAGAATCCGCGACGCTGCTTACCGTCAGTGTCGATATCGGCCTATGAAAAAAGGGAACCTTATGATCATCAAACCACGCGTTCGTGGCTTTATCTGTGTGACCACCCACCCAGTGGGTTGTGAAGCCAACGTCAAGCAACAGATTGACTACGTCACCCAGCAAGGCCCGGTCAGCGACGGACCGAAGAACGTCCTGGTGCTCGGTGCATCCACCGGTTACGGCCTGGCGGCGCGCATCACCGCGGCTTTCGGCTGCGGTGCCAACACCCTGGGGGTGTTCTTCGAGCGTGAAGGCGACGAAGGCAAGCTCGGCACCGCCGGTTGGTACAATAGCGCCGCGTTCCACAAGTTTGCCGAAGAGAAAGGCCTGTACGCCATGAGCATCAATGGCGACGCCTTCTCCGATGAAGTCAAGCGCCTGACCATCGAGACCATCAAGCGCGACATGGGCAAGATCGACCTGGTGGTCTACAGCCTGGCGGCCCCGCGTCGTACCGATCCGAAAACCGGTGAAGTCTACAGCTCGACGCTCAAGCCGATCGGCAAGTCGGTCACCCAGCGCGGACTGAACACCGACAAGGAAGAGGTCAACGTCACCACGCTGGCCGAGGCGACCCAGGAAGAGATCGACGGTACCGTCAAGGTCATGGGTGGCGAAGACTGGCAGCTGTGGATCGATGCCCTGGACGAGGCCGGTGTGCTGGCTGACGGCGCGAAAACCACCGCCTTCACCTACCTGGGCGAAAAACTGACCCACGACATCTACTGGAACGGTTCCATTGGCGCGGCCAAGAAGGACCTGGACCAGAAGGTCCTGAAGATTCGTGAGCGTCTGGCGGCCAAAGGCGGCGACGCGCGGGTTTCGGTGTTGAAAGCCGTGGTCACCCAGGCGAGCTCGGCGATCCCGATCATGCCGCTGTACCTGTCGCTGCTGTTCAAGGTGATGAAGGAGCAGGGCTCCCACGAAGGTTGCATCGAGCAGGTCTACGGCCTGTACAAGGACAGCCTGTACTCGCCGACCCCGATCCTCGACGAAGACGGCCGCCTGCGTGCCGACTACAAGGAGCTGCAGCCTGAGGTCCAGGCGCAGGTGGCGAAGCTGTGGGATGCGGTCACCACCGAAAACCTCAACGAACTGACGGATTTTGCCGGCTACAAGGCCGAGTTCCTGCGTCTGTTCGGTTTCGGGGTCGAAGGGGTGGATTACGAGGCCGACGTCAGCCCGGACGTGGCGATTGCCAAGCTGATCCAGGCCTGAATCAGCGCCCGCGTCCCGCGGGGTTGAGGCGGGCACTTGAGGGGCTGGTCAACCCAGCGCCTCAAGGCTATTGCCGGGTTTGGCCGCGCAGCTTCGAAGGCGCGGCGCAACCTCCAGCCGTTATTACTTGATGACCTTCCAGTTCTTGTAGAAGCCCTGGCGCAGGGTGAACGCCGCGCTGGCGAACGCAGCGATCGCACCGCTGATAATGCGCGGGGCGTAGGACGGGCGGACGATATCGATGAACAGGCAGTAACGTTTGGCGTCGTTCTTGTTGAACGAGGCGTGCAGCAGCGTGTCATCGAAAATGAACAGCGGGTCATCATGCCAGTAATGCTTTTGCTTGCGGCACTGGATGTAGACGCCGTCGTGGTGCGGCGCCGGGGCCATGTTGTAGAGCACGCGGAACATCATGCGCAACGGGCCGAAGTGGAAGGACGTCGAGCGGTTTTCATTGAAGACCGACACGCCAACGGTCTTGACGTAGGGGAACTTCTGCTGAAGTTCCGAGATATCCAGTTCGGTGTCGATCTTGCGTCCGTACCACTGGAAGAACAACATGCCGCGCTTGTTTTCCGCCATCCGTGAGTCGAGGTACTGGATGATCTCGTCCTTGTGGCTCATCGCCTTGTCGATGACTTGCTGCAGGTCGCGCTGGCAGTCTTCTGGCAGGTCCTGCATCTTGTAGATGCCGCGATTGGGCTTGCTGATCAGGTCGAACAGCGAGTTGAAGGGCGACAGTACCCAGGTGTTGCGGCCGTTGCCGATAAAATACTTCTTCGCCAGCTCGGCGGTGTAGATGCCGTTGCGCAGGAAGTCATAGACACCGCAAACCGCGACCAGGAGCAGAAAACCGAGAATGGTTTTCGGAAAGCAGTAGATCAGCAAGAGTACGGCCAGGGTCCAGAGGGCGGAGACGACTTTCTTGCGGATGTTGCGAATACTCATGAAACCTGCTCCTAGAGCGACTACGTCAAGTGCGGCGTGCGCCGGGACGGCGCGGCAAAGCCTGGAAAAAAGTGCTGAATGTTACTGTTTTGCAGTGACATTTAACAGTTATTGTTCAAGGCAGACCTTGATCTGACGCTATGGTTACGATGTTTTGAGCGCCATGATGGCGCCCGATGGGATAGGAAAACCAATGAAATTATCTTCTGTAGTCGTCTTGTTCATCGCCCTGACGATGGGCCATGCAAGTCTCAGCGAAGCCCGGCAATCGAGGCAGCAGACGGAGTCGGTGGCGGGGGTCTTCGATTACTACCTGCTGACCTTGTCCTGGTCGCCGACCTTCTGCCTGACTCATGCCAAGGATCAGCAGTGCAGCGGCAAGGGTTATGGTTTTGTGCTCCATGGCTTGTGGCCGCAGTATGCCAAGGGCGGCTGGCCACAATCCTGCCCGCCACTGACACCCTTGACGCAGCAGGAGCGGCAAAAGGGCCTCACCCTGTTTCCCTCGGGCAAACTGCTGGAGCATGAGTGGGACAAGCACGGTACCTGCAGTGGCCTGGGCGCCTCTGGCTACCTGAATGCGGCCGACAAGGCGCTGGGGACAGTGGTGGTTCCACCCGCCCTGCAACCTTCGACGACGCCGCGGGAATACTCCGCCGACCAGATCCTCCAACTGTTCCGCCAGAGCAATCCGGGGATGCCGGAGGGTGGGGTGACGGTGCGTTGCAGCGGACCGGAACTGGCCGAGGTGCGTGTGTGCCTGACCAGGGACCTGGGCTTCGGCGAGTGCGGCAAGGGCGTCAGGAATCAATGCCGACAAGGGCCGGTGCGCGTGCCGCCGATTCGCTGATTGCTCCGGGATACCTGGGCGGCGCTTGATTCGACGCGCGGCTCAAGTGCCCGTTTGTGCACAAATGTTCAAGACAGGCGTGCGGCGGGCTGGCAAAGTCGGCGTCTTTTTCTGTGTGCCCGAGTCTTATGTCCGATCATCTGTTACCTCGCACCGCTTTCCTGCGCGGTGCCGTGGCCATCATGCCGCTGTCCCTGGCGACCGCGCCCTGGGGATTGCTGGCCGGTTCCATGGCCATCGAGGCCAACCTGACGCCGCTGCAAGGCCAGGGCTTGTCCAGCATCGTATTTGCCGGTGCCGCGCAACTGGTGGCGATCGGCATGCTCAAGGGCGGCGCGGGGATTTTCTCGATCCTGCTCACCACCGCGCTGCTGACCTCGCAACACCTGTTGTATGGCATGAGCATGCGCTCGGTGATTTCCCCGTTGTCCGGCCGCTGGCGGGTCGGCCTGGGCTTCCTGCTGACCGACGAGCTCTTTGCCTTGACCAGCCAGCACGACAAGCAACAGTTCAACCGCTGGTATGCGCTGGGCGTGGGGTTGACGTTCTATATCGCCTGGAACCTGTTCACCCTGGCGGGGATCGTGCTGGGCCGCAGCATTCCCGGTCTTGAGCATCTGGGGCTGGATTTCTCCATCGCGGCGACCTTTATCGCCTTGATCACCCCGGTGGTACGCAATGTGCCGACCGTGGTCTGTGTGGCGGTGTCGTTGTTCTGTTCGGTGCTGTTCAGCTACTGGCAGTTGGGTTCGGCCCTGGTGTTGTCGGGGCTGGCGGGAATGACGGCAGGATTTCTCTGCAACAAGCTGTATCGGGGGCACGAATGATCGTCTGGGCAGTGATTTTCGGGATGGGGCTGCTGGTGTTCCTCAACCGTTACGTGTTTCTCGAACCCCGCTTGCCGGTGCGCCTGAGCAGCAATGCCCGGCAGTTCCTCGGTTTTGCCGTGCCGGGCATGCTCACGGCGATCTGCGGGCCGATCGTGTTCATGCCCGATCACCAGTTGAACCTGCAGTATGACAATCCGTACCTGCTCAGTTCGCTGGTGGCCATCGGCCTGGTGCTCTACACCCGCAATACCTTGCTCAGCATGTTGCTGAGCATGGCGTTCTTTTTTCTGCTGCGCTGGTGGTTGGCGTGATATTCAACTGAGCGGTCTTCACACCGATCACGGACCGGCGTGCTTCAGCAACTCCTTGCGCAATTTGCCCGGTGACAGGCCGAACAGGCTCTGGAAATGCCGGATGAAATGCGGCGCGTCGGCAAAGCCGCATTCAAAGGCGATTTCGCCGATCTGTCGATCCGAGCTGACCAGCAGCCAGCGCCCGAAGCGGAGCCGCACCTGGCGATAGAACTGCGCCGGGCTGGTATCGGTTTCCGCCATGAACAACCGTTCCAGCTGGCGCTTGCTGGTGCCGACCCAATGGGCGATGGCCTCGATTTCCAGCGGTTCGGCCATGTGTTTTTCCATCAGCATCACCGCCTCGTGCAAACGCCGGTTGGACGAGCTGGCATAACCCAGGGCCTTGCGTCGGTCGAGAAAGCTGCCGGTGCCGCTCTTGGCCACGGTCATCTGGTGCACCACCTTGCCGGCGCGGTCCGGGCCGCAGTGCATGCCGATCAGATGCACCGCCAGCTCGATCACCGACACACCGCCGGCACAGGTGATGCGGTCCTTGTCGATCAGGAAGTCGTTGTGGGTGATAAACCGCAGGGTCGGGAACAGGCGTTTCCAGTCATCGGCATGGTAGGCGTGCACGCAGGCGGTGTGGCCATCCATCAGCCCGTGACGGGCCAGGACGAAGCTGCCGGTGCACAAGCCGATCAAGGGCACGCCGGCCGCCGCCGCCTGGTGCAGGAACGCCGGGTAGCTTTTCGGCACATCGGCCAACGAGTCCAGCAGGCCGCCGATCACCACGATGTAGTCGAAGCGTTGCGGGTCGCCCATTTCGCTATCGATCGGCACGTCCAGTCCACCGCTTGAGGCCACGCGTTGCCCCGGTGTGCCCAGCACCTTCCATTCGCAACGGATCGGCCGGCTCTGGTCGCCGGTGTCGGCGGCGTGGCGCAGGGCATCGGTCAGCCCGGACAAGGACAGCAACGGAAAACGCGGCCAGAGCACGATGCCCACCGACAGTTCCGCCGTTCCGCGGCGCTTGTGTGGGGCGGGTGCCGGTTGCTGGTCGAGGCGCGCCACCAGGCTCGGCTCGCCGGCCTCGTTCGCGGTTTCATGCAGATGTCGCAAATATTCAATCATTCGTGCAAAGCATCCAACTGATTTATGTGCCCTCGGCCCTAGGATGGAGGCCTGCCCAACATCCTGTCGTTCAATAAGAAAACCAACGAGGTGCACACGATGAACAAGCCTGACATGCAACGTTTTGCCGGCCTTTGCGCCGGATTGATACTGTCCCTGCTGGCCGCGGGACCGGTGTTCGCGCTGGATACCGTGGAGCCGGGCAGCCTGACCATCGCCTTCAGCGGTGACATGCCGGGGACTGGTTATCAAGATAGCAAGATGGTCGGTTATGACGGTGAAATCCTTCAACAAATTTCCGAGAAACTCGGGATGAAGGTCAAGCCGGCGCTGATGGAGTGGTCGGGAACCATTGCCTCGGTGCAGGCCCGCCGCGTCGATGTTATGGCCGGGACCATGGGCTGGACCGAGCAACGCTCGAAAATCATGGCCCTGAGCGATCCGATCCACTATTTCAAGAACGGCATCACCCAGACCGACAAGACCGATTGGAAAACCCTCAAGGACCTGCAAGGCAAGAAGGTCGGGACCATCACCGGGTTCTCCTTCATTCCTGAAATGCGCAAGATCCCGGGGCTGCAAGTGACGCTCTACGATACCTCGGACGCCGCCGTGCGTGACCTGCTGGCCGGGCGTATCGACGCGGTGATCGGTGATCCGCCGGTCATGCAGTACGCCATTTCGCGCAATGCCCAGTGGCACCTGCATTTCAATGCCTTCACCGACAACGACCCGGATTTTCCCTTGCTGACCGGGCTGGGGCAGGTGGTGTTCGGGTTCAACAAGGACAATCCGCAGTTGCTGGCGGCGGTCAATGCGCAGATCGAGGCGCTCTGGAAAACCTGCGAGATGCGCAAGATCGGCGCTCGCTACGGCCTGACCCAGGATGTCTGGTTCATGCCCCAGGGCAAGGACCTGCGCCTGAGCGTCGACCGTCCGGCGGATTGGAAACTGCCTGGCTGCCAATAATAAAGCGTGGTGCGCAGGGTCAGGTAGTCGACCCTGCGCCGGACCGAGAAAAAGCGGGTGAGCAAGATGTCCAACCTGGTAGAACCTGCGCTGTTGCGCGTGTGTGATCTGTACAAGAGTTATGGCGACCTGGAGGTGCTCAAGGGCATCAGCCTGGAGCTCAAGGCCGGGGAAACCCTGTCGCTGATTGGCCCGAGCGGTTCCGGCAAGTCGACCTGCCTGCGCTGCATCAATTACCTGGAGAAGCCCAGTCGGGGCGAAATCTGGCTCGGCGATGAACTGATCGGGCAAGCCCGGGACGGTTCGCGCCTGCGTTTGCTGAGTGACCGGGAAATGGCCCCGCAGCGGCTGGAGATCGCCATGGTCTTCCAGCTGTTCTACCTCTGGCCGCACTTGAACGTACGCGACAATGTCGCGCTGGGCTCGATCAAGGCCCGAGGCATGCCGCGCAAGCAGGCTTACGAGCTGGCCGAAGCCATGCTGGAGAAGGTCCATCTGCGGCACAAGGCCGATGCCTATCCCGAGCAGTTGTCCGGCGGGCAGCAGCAGCGGGTAGCGATTGCCCGGGCCCTGGCGCAGCAACCCAAGGTGATCCTGTTCGATGAGCCGACCTCGGCCCTCGACCCCGAACTGGTGGGCGAAGTCCTGGCGGTGATCCGCGAACTGGCCGAAGAGGGCCGGACCATGATCATGGTCACCCACGAAGTCCGCTTTGCCCGCGATGTGGCCGACCGGGTGATCTTTATGGACGGCGGCCATATCGTCGAGCAGGGGCCTTCCGCCCAGGTGATCGACACGCCCAGCCACGAGCGCACCCGCAGCTTCCTCGGGCGCATGGCCATGGAGCAGGCTTGAATGAGCAGCCTCCAGACCTTTTTCGGCTTGTTGCCCCTGCTGTTGAGCGGTGCCCTGACGGCACTGGAAATCGCCCTCTGCACTCTGGTGCTGGCCAGTATCGGCGGCCTGGCGCTGGCGGTGTGGCTGACCTTCAGCCGTTCGCGACTGGTGCAGGCGGGCATTGCCTGTTTTATCGAATGGATGCGCAACGTGCCGGCCCTGGCGCATTTGTTCCTGATCTACTTCGGCCTGTCGTACCTGGGGATCAATCTGCCCGCGTGGCTGGCGGCCATCGTCGGCCTGAGCCTGGTGGGCAGTGCCGTGCTCTGCGATATCTTTCGCGCCGGCCTGCAGTCGTTGCATGTCGGGCAATACGAGGCCGGTCTGGCGGTCGGGCTGACCCGGATGCAGATACTGGCCAACATTCTTCTGCCGCAGTCGCTGCGCCGTTCGTTGCCGGCCTTCGCCAACTATGTCACGCAGTTGATCAAGGACACCTCCATCGCCTCGGCCATCGCCGTGCCGGAAATCATGTTCCTGGCACGCAACCTGGTGACTTCGACCTTCCAGACCTCGCTGATCTACTTCGCGGTGATGTGCATCTACGCCGCGATGATTCTGCCCATCGGCCTGGGTTTTATCCGTCTTGAACGGCATTGGGGGAGCGCACGATGATCAGTTTCCTTGCGCAATACCCCGAGTACTGGAGCGACTGGAGCGCGCGCCTGCTGCAAGGCGGGGTGGTCACCGCGAAGTTGTCCCTGGGCGGTTTTGCCCTGGCGGCGCTGCTCGGCAGCTTGCTGACCTGGGCCTTGCGCGGCCCGTTTGCCTGGCTGCGGCGTTCGGCGGTGTATTTCATCCAGGGCATGCGCGCACTGCCTTTATTGGCTTTGTTGCTGGCGCTGTATTTCTCCCTGCCGAGCCTGGGCCTGACCTTGTCCGGCTTCGAGGCCGGCATCCTCGGGCTGGGGTTGCAGGGCAGTGCCTATATCGCCGAGATCCTGCGCGGCGGCCTTGATGCCCTGCACCGGGGGCAGCGGGAGTCGGCGATTGCCGTCGGCCTGACGCCGTTCCAGGCGTTCACCGCGGTGATCCTGCCCCAGGCGATTCGCGGGATGTTGCCGCCATTGCTCAACGCCTATGTGTCGATCCTCAAGGACAGTTCGCTCTGTGCCCTGATCGCCACCGATGAGTTGATGCTGGCTGCCCGGGCGATTGCCTCGGAGAGCTTTCTGCCGATGCACATCTTCCTGTTGGTCGGCCTGTTCTATTTCGTGATCGCGTTCCCGCTTTCCCTGCTGTCGCGAGTGCTTGAGAAGCGCTTTTCCCGTGGCCGCAAAAGCCTGAGAGGTTGACTGGATGAATTCCCTGGATCACAGCACTTTCCACAGTATCGGCCAATTGCAGCAGGCGCTGCGCAGCGGCCGACTGACCAGCGAGGCCCTGGTGCGCGGCCAACTGGCCCGTATCGAACGCTTCAACGGCCAGCTCAATGCCTATGTCGAGGCGTACACCCAGCGTGCGCTGGGGGCGGCGATCGCTGCTGACCAGCAGCGTGCCGCCGGGGTCGATCTCGGGCCGTTGCACGGCATTCCGGTGGCGATCAAGGATCTGTTTGAAATCGCCGGGCAGGCCATCACCGGTGGCTCGTTGGCGCAGCGTCCGCGCATCTCCCGCTTCACGGCAACCGCCGTGCAGCGCCTGGAGCGGGCCGGCGCGATTATCCTGGGCAAGACCCACACGGTGGAGTTCGCCTTCGGCGGCTGGGGCACCAATGCGGTGATGGGCACGCCCTGGAATCCCTGGGACCGCGAAGTCCATCGGGCGCCGGGCGGTTCCAGCAGCGGCTCGGCGGTAGCGGTGGCCAGCGGCCTGGCCAGTGCGGCCCTGGGCACCGATACCGGCGGATCGGTGCGGATTCCCGCCGGTATGTGCGGCTTGGTGGGATTGAAGACTACCCGTGGGCTGATCAGTCGTCATGGGCTGATCGAACTGTGTCCGTCGCTGGACTCGGTAGGCCCGATCACCCACACCGTTGAGGATGCGGCCTGGATGCTCGATGCCTTGCTTGGCCCCGACCCACTGGACCCGGTCTCGGCGCGGGCGCCGATCTTCAGCGCTGCGGCGGGCCTCAATCAACCGGTGGCCGGTATGAGAATCTGGGTGTTGCCTCAAGCCGAACGCGCGGCCATTGCCCCCGATATCCTGGCGGCCTACGATCGTGGGCTGGAGCAACTGGTCGCCTTGGGCATGCATCTGGTGGAACAGCCGCTGCCACGCTCGCTGGAACTGTGCATGCGGGTGGCCGGCGGACTGATGAGCGCCGAAGGTTATGCCAGTCTCGGTGCGCTGTTCGAACAGAGCGACCTGCGCTTCGACCCCCACGTTCAGCGTCGCGTATTGAGCGGCAAGGCCATCGATTCGGCGGCCTATATCGATCTGCACAATCAGCGCCGCGCCGCGCGCAAGGCTATGCAGGAGGCGATGCTGAATATCGACGCCTGTGTGTTCCCGACCAATGCCGTCGGCAGCGTGCCGCTGGATCAAGTGGATGAGTACGGCACGCCGCTGGCCCTGCTGGGGCGTTTCGCCAACCTGCTCAATCTGTGTTCGGTGGCATTGCCGGTGGGTTTTGACGGCCAGGGCATGCCGGTGTCGATGCAGATCGTCGGCAAGGCGTTCGCCGAGCCGCTGATCCTGCGCATCGGTCATGCCTATCAGCAGCAGACCGACTGGCATCAACTGACGCCGAGCGGCTGGGCCCTGGACAAGGAGGCGGTGTAATGGAGATTTGCGTGGTGGGCGCGGGGATCGTCGGGCTGAGCAGTGCCTGGTGCCTGCACCGGGCCGGGCATCGCGTCACGGTGATCGACCAGGCGTCCGGCCCCGGTATGGGCGCCGTGGGCGGCAACGGCGCGCAGTTGAGCTACAGCTATGTGCAGCCGCTGGCCGATCCGTCGCTGTTGCCGGGGATCCCCAAGCTGTTGCTCGACCGTAGCGGGCCGTTGCGCTTCACCCCGCAGTGGAGCCCGGAACAATGGCGCTGGTGCATGGCGTTCCTGGCGGCCTGCCGGACTTCGGTCTCGCGCCAGACCACGGTGGAGTTGTTGGCGCTGGCGGCCGAGAGCCGTCAGGCCCTGGACGGGTTTATGCAAGAGCAGCGTCTGGACTGCGATTTCACCCGCACCGGGAAGCTGGTGCTGTACCCGGACGCCGAAGGGCTGGACAAGGCGCAGCGCCAGGTGCGGTTCCAGGCGGGGCTGGGCTCGCGACAACAGGTGGTCAGCGCCAGTGAGGCGGTGGCGATAGAGCCGGCGCTGGCCGGTTATCAGTCGGCGTTTCATGGCGCGATTCACACCGACAGCGAATGCGCGGTGGACGGTCTCAAGCTGTGTCGCGAAATGGCCCGGTTACTGGCAGGCGAGGGCGTACAACTGTTGTTCGACCGCAAGCTCGAAGGTTTCCAGCGCCGTGGTGAGCGAATCACCGCGCTGAACCTGAGACATGCCCATAAAGGAACCGAAGTGTTGCACAGCGAGGCGGTGGTCCTGGCGGCAGGCGCCTACAGCACCGGCTTGCTGGCGCAATTGGGCAGCCGTCTGCCGGTCTATCCGCTCAAGGGCTACAGCATTACCCTGCCGATTACCGAGCACACCCGGGCACCGACGGTCAGCATCACCGATATGCGCCGCAAGACCGTGTTCGCCCGGATCGGCGACCGCCTGCGGGTGGCGGGGATGGTGGAGTTGTGTGGTATGGATGCGTCGATTCCGGCGGCGCGGATCGAGCAGTTGCGGGCCTCGACCGAGGCGCTCTTTGGTGAAGGCTGGAACGTCGACGATTGTCAGCCCTGGAGCGGCTGGCGGCCGGCGACGCCCACCGGTAGGCCTGTGCTTGAACACCGTGCAGGCAGTAACCTGTATCTAAACACCGGGCATGGCGCACTGGGCATGACCCTGGCCTTTGGCAGCGCGCAGCGCCTGGTGCGGTTGGTCGAACACGCGGCCGGCTGAAGTTTATCCAAGGAGAAAGACCGATGACGATTCAACGCTTCCAGAGCAATGCGCGGATGTCCGGTGTGGTCAGCCATGGCGATGTGCTGTACCTCGCCGGTCAGGTACCGGGCGATCTGCAAGGCGATATCGAGTCCCAGACCCGCCAGGTGCTGGAGAAGATCGACGGGCTGCTGGCCCTGGCCGGCAGCGACAAGAACCGTTTGCTCAGCGCGCAGATCTGGCTCAAGCATATCGACCGCGACTTCGCGGCGATGAACGCGGTCTGGGATGCCTGGTTACCGGAGGGCGGTGCCCCGGCACGGGCCACGGTCGAAGCCAACCTGGCGCGGCCTGAAGTGTTGGTGGAAATCATGGTGATTGCGGCCAAGGCCTGAATCCAACCCCTGTAGGAGCCGGCTTGCTGGCGATGGGATCGACGCGGTGTCCTGTCAGACCGCGTCGCCTGGATCGCCAGCAAGCCGGCTCCTACAGGGGCTAACGACATCCGCTACTCGTCAGTCGGATGGTCAACCTGTAGCCCATGCCTTACGCGATAAAGAGTTATTCCCCTCAAAAGACAAGTTCTCTTCTTGCATCGCCTTCTGTCGGAGTAAACGACAGTAAACACTCTTGAGTGGATCAAGCGGAGACTTGATATGGCGGACGAGCGATATGTAGTCGGACAGGCTTTTGAAATCAGGCCCTTGCACATCGTTGCGGGAAGACCACAAACCTTCGGTTCCGGTGTGGGTGGGGCTTACAGTGGAAATGGCGATGGTTGGGGACTTCAGGAAGGGCCGAGACGGGGAGAGGGAGGGCCGGGTAGATTTCGTGACACGACCACGCCAAATGTCCTGTCTGACTTGATGGGGGGAGAAACGGACTTTCAATTTATTGCGGACGAATATGAGCCACGTCTCAAAGCGCTCCTGGTTAATATGGAACAGGAACTAGCGCAGAAAAAGCAGGCTGCCACAGGTGAAAGTGTCCTGTCTCCCGAAGAGGCGGCAAGGCTCGATCAAAGGGTTACGCTGGATCTGATTGATGTAAAGAAATCACAGTATATTTCCACGGCACCCGCCATTTATGGCCTTTATGGTCATAACCCGTTTTTCATGATGGAGGTTTTGCCGCGTCAGAAAATGCGTGAGCTTTGGCTCTCGGGAGCTGCTACTGCCGAATCCGTGAGCGGCTTGCATGCTCTTTTTGATACTGTCTACAGAGCGGCGCTGGAACTCAAGGTGCTGTCGCTTTCGATGGATGTCCTGGCTGCAAAGCTTGCGGAGCTGGACACCAAAAGGCGTCAGGCAGAGTCGGCTGTTTCCGTAAATGACGCTGCCTGGCAGGCGTTGTTGGAACAACGTCTTGGCGTCATCGGCGTGGAACGGGATATTCACGTCCAACGCCTGCCGGAGTTTCTTCAAACAGAACTTTCTATCGCCGCGGGCTCCGTGGCGGGGCTGGCACCGGCTCAGGCACTGATTCACTACAAAACCGTGCTGGACGATATGATCGCCGGCAAGCTTGCCGCGATCCGGCCCATCCAGGCGCCGCCGCCCTGGACAAGTGGTGGGGTCACCCTCACTTATCCCGCGACAAATCCCAAGATTGTTTCCCCCTTGAGCAAGCCGGAACTGGAAGCCCTGGCCAATCTGGTTCACTTGCAGGCGACCGGGCAGCTAGGTCAAAAATGGGCGAGCCATCACGATGCCCTGCTGAAATCAGAGTCCGCCAGATATCTGGGTATCGCCTCGAACGCCTTTGGTGCTTTGGCAGCTCGCGCAAGGGCGGTCGCCGACGAGCAAGCTCGATTGTTCGCAAAGACTGAAGCGAAACGCAAGGCGGCTGAAGCACATACTTTCAGGCTTGCTCCGACAGGCGCAACCCAACTCAGTGCGGCAGCGGGTTTCATCGCGATCACGACGGGCACCGGTTTGACGCTGGAAGCCGCCATTCAGTCGGGCATCCAGGCTCTGAAAACCCTTGGCAGCGCTGTGCTTGATCGCGCCACGGGTGTTGGAATTGGCCTGCTGCTGTATTCCCCCTCGTTAGGTAATAGCGATCTTTATCCGCCGACCACCTTGAGCCTGCCGGCCAGGGACTTGATCCCCGACCTGCCGGACAACCTGTCGGAGATAGCGGTGGCGGGTGGCACGGTGGATCTGCCGTATCGGGTGTACGGTGACCGTTCGAAGTACTCGTTGATTGCCACGCAAGCCAATGGTGGGTTATCGCCGAAGGTGCCGGTCAGGGCCTTGACGCTGGACCCGGCGGCGAATGCCTATACCTTCACCACGGCTGATACGCCGGCGATCACCCTGACCTTTCCGATTGCGGCCCCTGACGGCAGTTCGACGACATCGCCGGTACAGCCTGTAGAAATTCCGATCTACACGGGGATCACGCTGACACCCATCGAGGTAAAGGCCGAACCCTTGCCGGGGATGGATCAGTGGGATATTCGGGATGGTATCTATACTTTTCCTGCTGACTCAGGTTTGCCGCCCATTTATGTAGTGTTTAGCTCTCCGTATGAGGGGGCTACTACAAGGGGTGAACACAGCGGTCGGATGTACAATCCTGACAAGGCTGGAGGCGCAATCCAAAATCTCGACTGGACAACGGCGTCGGTTACTCAGGATGGTATTGATCTTGTTAAGTTGCATACAGGGCGATTTGCACCGTCAGATGCAAATGCAATAATGGTTGACCGATTAGAGAAAGTCTTGCGCGGTGAACTATCAATTGCTGACGTCGATAAACGATTTTATACACACGAAATCAGAGAACTTGAGCGTTACAGGGCACTAGGGATTGCGGATGGTGTCGTACCGAAGGGCAAAGACGCCGCCTCTGAGGTTTGGAACAATGCTCACACGGCAACCTTGGAGGATTACAAATTAAAAGATGAGGAAAATTTATTTTATACGTTCGATGCTATAAAGGCCGCTGATGAGCAGGTGTGGAGGGAGTTTAAATGATTGATTTTAAGTCGTTGGTGGAGGGCGAGTCTGTAAAAGATATTATTTCTTTTTTGGCTGGTAGTGAAAAAGGTATCGATTACCGCAGCCTAGATAGATTTTTTGTTCGCTATCGTTTTGATGTTGTCGAAAAAGGCGAACTTTTGTCTACTGTCAGAGAAATGGGGGCGTCAGGTGTTATACAACAAGGTGAGCATCCCATGACTTATATAAAGGGTCCTAACTGGAAAGAGCCCGCTTTTGTCGCGGAAAATAAATACTTTAAGGTCGTCAAGCTTGGTCGCTAGGTGATTTTCAGTAGGTGAGTTTTTAAGGTGGTGTGGCTATGTGGTCGAATTTACTTGGGGTGATGGCTTATGAATACTATGAAATTAATCGAGCTGGGCAGGGGCTTTTTAAATGGGAAAGTTAGCGCTCATAAATTCTCTGAAGATATATGTGTTGAAAGAAGGGGGCTGCGTGGTGTAAAAAATCGAAGCGAGGATGTTTTAAATTGTGGAGGGGAGTTATTTATGCTGGCCGAAATTTACAATCCTGATGAAGATAGGGCTGACTATGAGCTCGATGAAAATCAGCTCCGCGAGAAAGTCAAAGAGACCTTAGTAAAATTCCAGCTCCTCTGAGTATTTCCTTCAGCTCCGGGCCAACCAGGAAAGAACTCGGTTATCCTGTAAAAGCGGTAAAGAGTGTTCTTTCCTGGCCTTTGTTACTGTCAGTGCTGACTCAGCCCAGCGCTTCACGCAACCGATGCCACAGCATCCCCAGCGCCAGCAACGGCGAGCGCAAGGCCTTGCCCCCCGGGAAGGTCATATGCGGCACCGCGCTGAAGATATCCATGCCTTTGCTTTGCCCTGCATGGATAGCCTCGGCCAACAACCGCGCGGTCCAGTGGGTCACGTTGACGCCATGCCCCGAATAACCCTGGGCATAGAACACATTCGGATGCTGTTGCAGGCGCCCGACCTGGGGGAAACGATTGGCAGTGATGCCGATCATGCCGCCCCATTGATAGTCGATGCGCGCATCCGCCAGTTGCGGGAACACCTTGAGCATCTTCGGTCGCATATAGGCGGCGATATCCGCCGGGTCGCGTCCGGAGTAATGGCAGGCACCGCCGAACAACAGGCGCTTGTCGGCAGAAAGACGGTAGTAATCCAGCCCGACCTTCTGGTCGCACAGCGACAGGTTCTGCGGAATCAACTCGGCCGCCACCTCGGCGGCCAATGGTTCGGTGGCGATGATATAGCTGCCGGCGGGCAGCACCTTGCCGCTCAAACGTGGTTCCAGATCTTCCAGGTGCGCGTTGCAGGCCAGCACCAGGCTGTTGGCACGCACGCTACCGGCGGCACAACGCACCTCCACCGTACTGCCATGGATCAGCTCCAGCACCGGGCTATGTTCGAAGATCTGAACCCCCAGCGCCTTCGCCACCCGCGCTTCACCGAGCACCAGGTTGAGCGGGTGCAAATGCCCCGAACCCTTGTCGATCAGACCGCCCGCATACGCCGTGCTGGCCACCACCTGGGCCATGTCCTGGGGCCCGACAATCCGGGTTTCATGGGCATAACCCAGTTCCGCCAGATGCGCCTGCTCGGCCCGGAACGCCGCGAACTGCGCCGGGGTGTTGGCCAGTTCGCAGAAGCCCCAGCGCAGATCGCAGTCGATGGCGTGCTCGCGGATGCGATTGCTCACCACCTCGACCGACTCGATACCGGCACGCTCCAGATAACGCACGCCTTCCGTGCCGACATACTTGGCAAAACCGCTGACATCATGGCCGATGCCCCGAATCAACTGCCCGCCATTGCGCCCGCTGGCGCCCCAGCCGATCCGCCGGCCTTCCAGCAGCACCACCGACAGCCCACGCTGCGCCAGTTCGATGGCGGTGTTGACGCCGGTAAAACCGCCGCCGATCACGCACACATCGGCAGTCACCTGGGAGTCGAGCCGGGGATAATCCGGCATCGAACCGGCGGTTGCCGCGTAATAGGAGCGAGCGTGTTCCATTGGGCTGGCTTGACTCATTTGTTGGACTTCACTTTGCTCCAGGAGCGGGTCATCAGGCGCATGATCTCAGGTGTCGGTGTGGTGGAGATGTAGAGCTTATCGAGGACTTCCTGGGACGGATAGACCTCGGGGTTGTTCACCAGCGCTTCATCCATGTACTGCTTGGCCGCCGGGTTGGGGTTGGCGTAGCCGACGGTGGCGCTGACCTTGGCAATCACCTGCGGGTCCAGCAGGTAATTGATGAAGGCATGGGCCTCTTTCACATTGGCCGCATCGGCGGGAATCGCCAGCAGGTCGAACCACAGGTTGCTGCCCTCCTTGGGAATCGAATAGGCGATGTTGATGCCGTTCTTCGCTTCCTTGGCCCGGTTCGCGGCCTGGAACACATCACCCGAGTAACCGAAGGCAATGCAGATATCACCGTTGGCTAGGTCCGAGATGTACTTGGACGAGTGGAAATAGGTGATATAGGGCCGCAGGGTCAGCAGCTTGGCTTCAGCCTTCTTGTAGTCCTCGGGTTTCGAACTGCGTGGGTCCATGCCCATGTAGTTGAGCACCGCCGGGAACACTTCGTCGGCCGAGTCCATGAACGAGACGCCGCATTGGGTGAGCTTCTTCAGGTTCTCCGGTTCGAACAGCACCGCCCAGGAGTCGATATGGTCGATGCCCAGCACCTGCTTGATCTTGTCGACGTTGTAGCCGATGCCGTTGGTACCCCACAGGTACGGCACCGAGTGTTCATTGCCCGGGTCGTTTTTCTCCAGCAGCTTGAGCAGTTTGGGATCGAGGTTCTTCCAGTTCGGCAACTGCGAGCGATCCAGTCTCAGGAAGGCCCCGGCTTTCACCTGGCGGCCGAGAAAATGGTTGGAAGGCACCACCACGTCGTAGCCGGTGCGGCCGGCGAGCAACTTGCCTTCCAGGGTTTCGTTGGAGTCGAAGACGTCGTAGATCACCTTGATACCGGTCTTGCCCTGGAAGTCGGCGAGGGTGGTATCACCGATATAGTCGGTCCAGTTGTAGACGCTGACGGTCGGCTCGGCTTGTGCGGTGGCGCTGAACAGCAAGGCCAGTGCTAGCGGAACGACGGATTTCAATAGACGCATTCGACACCTCTTGTTGGGGTTGTTTTTCGGTCTGGGTAAAGGTTCTGGATCAGACGCTCAGCAGCAGGAACTCCCGCTCCCAGGAACTGATCACACGCTTGAAGTTTTCGTGTTCGGCACGTTTCACCGCCACATAGCCACGGACAAACTGGGTGCCCAGGTAGCGTTCGATGGTCGGGCAGTCTTCCATGTGCGCCAGCGCGTCCTCGATGGTGATCGGCAGGCGCAGGTTGCGGCGCTCATAGGCGCGGCCCTCGACCTTGGCGCTCGGTTCGATCTGCTCGACCATGCCCAGGTAGCCGCACAACAGGCTTGCGGCAATCGCCAGGTAAGGGTTGGCATCGGCGCCCGGCAGGCGGTTTTCCACGCGCATGGCGTCGGGACTGGAGGTCGGCACCCGCAGGCCGACGGTGCGGTTTTCCTCGCCCCACTCGACATTGACCGGCGCCGAAGTGTCCGGCAGGAAGCGGCGGAACGAGTTGACGTTGGGGGCGAACATCGGCAGCAGCTTGGGGATGTACTTCTGCAGACCGCCGATATGGTGCAGGAACAGCTGGCTCATCTGTCCGTCGGCATCGACGAAGATCGGTTTGCCGGTGACGCTGTCGACCACGCTCTGGTGCAGGTGCATGGCGCTGCCGGGCTCGTCGGCGATCGGCTTGGCCATAAAGGTCGCGGTGACGTTGTGCTTGAGCGCGGCTTCGCGCAGGGTGCGCTTGAACACGGTGATCTGGTCGGCCAGGTCGAGGGCATCGCCGTGACGGAAGTTGATTTCCATCTGCGCCGGGCCGTCTTCGTGAATCAGCGTATCGAGGTCCAGGCCCTGGGCTTCGCACCAGTCGTAGACGTCTTCGAACAGCGGGTCGAATTCGTTGGCGGCATCGATGGAGAACGACTGCCGACCGCTTTCCGCTCGACCCGAACGCCCCAATGGGGCCTTGAGCGGCAGGTCCGGGTCTTCACAGCGCTGGGTCAGGTAGAACTCCATCTCCGGGGCAACGATGGGCTGCCAACCTTTGTCGGCATACAGCTTGAGGACTTTCTTCAGGACATTGCGCGGCGACAACTCGATAGGGTTGCCCTGCTTGTCGAAGGTGTCGTGGATCACGATGGCGGTGGGCTCGATGGCCCATGGCACCACATACATGGCCGACGAATCCGGCCGGCAGATCATGTCGATATCGGCAGGGTCGAGCAGGTCGTAATAGACATCGTCGTCGACAAAGTCCCCTGTTACCGTTTGCAAAAGCACACTTTCCGGCAGGCGCATGCCTCGCTCATGCAGGAACTTGTTGGTGGGTGCGATCTTGCCGCGGGCGATACCGGTCAGGTCACTGACCACGCACTCTACTTCGGTAATCTTGTGTTCTTTCAGCCACGAAGACAGCTGATCGAAAGGGGCATTCATAAAGACCTCGTTGTTGGTTTTTTTCTGCGCCGGGTGATCTGTCTGCATCCCGGCCGAGCGGCGAGAGACTTCCCCTGCGGCGCATTGGCGACTATCTTGGGCGAGCGATGGGGGTCCCATCTATCCACTTTATGACGGCATAAGACGCACCAAATGAGTGCGAACGGTCATCCGATGACAGAGTCAAACGCCTTGCGGGTTCAAGCGTTCAATACCGCCGATGTGGCCGAACAGATACGCGCCACACCGGGTTGGGTGCAGCATTACCAGCAGATGTCGCCGGGGCATTTCGCCGGGCAGATTCGTTACCTGGACCTGCAAGGGGTGCAGATCTACGAGGAGTGCATGAACACCCGGGTCGAGCAGAACTTCAGTGCGCCGTCGGGGGCGTTGGCCTTCTGTTTCGATCGCAGTGACAACGCCTTGTATGTGCTCAACGGCGAGAGCCGCAATATCTGGATCACCCCCGAGAACTACCAGGAAGTGGCGGTGGTGTTCGGTCCGGAGTTCGTGCAGCAGCATGGCCTGGATGTGGCACGGTTGGAGGGGTTGTTCATGGCGCCGCTCAATTCGCAACAGAACGGCTTGTTCAGCCGCTGGCTGAGCGGGACCTTGACCCGTCTGGCGCAGACCTTCGATCCGCCGAGCCGGGAAAGCCTGACCCAGCAACTGCTGGATGACTGTCTCTACATTCTCGATAATGCTGTCTGCCTGGACCCAGGTTCCTTGCGGCGCCGCGCCGAGGAGCGTTCGATCATGAAGCGCATCGGCGAGTGGGCGGCCGATTCGCCTGATGAAACCGTCAACCTGCTGGAACTGTCCGGTTTCGCCGGGGTTTCATTGCGTCAGTTACAGCACACCTTCAAGGCCTACACAGGCATGACGCCGAGCCATTGGCTGCGCTTGCGCCGGCTCAACAGTGCCCGCCATGAACTGCTCGGGCGCAATGCCTTGGACAAGACGGTGGCCGAGGTGGCGATGAATTGGTCGTTCTGGCACCTGGGGCGGTTTTCGAACAGCTACCGGGCGCTGTTTGGCGAACTGCCCAGCGAGACCCTCAAGCGCGGTCAGCGGCTGCGCTGAGACCGCGTCTCAGGCATCACGCAACAGGTCGTTGGCGTTGAGCAGGGCGTAGGCGATCTCCGGGTTTTTCTCCAGGCCACGGCGGATCGCGGCCGGAATCGACTGGCGGGTCTTGCGGCACAGGCCGGGGTGTTCGGCGATCTGGATATCGATGCCACGCATGGTGCGTACTTCATTGAAGCCCGGGACGACGGACACCCGCAGACCCAACTGTTCGTATATCCGTTTTTGCAGGTGTTCGAGGTCGGCCAGGCTCTTGAGGTTTTCCAGACGCTCGAGCAGCACCTTTTCCTGCTGACGGGTCAGGCCCAGGATGCGCAGGTCGGCGCCGGCTATTTGCAGCAGTTGTTCCCGCTCGCAAATGCAGGCGCCGGGTGGGCAGGGCTGACGGATCGGAAGTGAGACTGTCATGGGTTCCGATCATAGCCAACCCGGCCGGCCTTTGCCTATCCGCTTACTTGACGCCCTCCAGTGCGTTCAGGATCTGGTAGGCGGCTTTTACCCTGACCGGGTTGGGATAGTTTTTGTTGGCCAGCATCACGATGCCGATTTTCTTCGCCGGCACGTAGACGACGTAAGCGCCGAAGCCACGGGTCGCCCCGGTTTTGTTGAACAGCGCATTCTTTTGCGGCGGCTGCGCGGGGTTGAATGGAGTGGTGATCTTGTGGGCCTCGTAGGCCATTTCCGAGGAGTTACCCGTCACTAACTGCTCAAGTTTGATCGGGTAGGGGTAGAACTCCCATCCCAGCCCCTGGGTGGTCCCATCGATCTGGTAGTAGCCGCTCTGCGTCAGATCTATGGCTTTGTGCAGCGGAGCTTCGAGGGTTTCCGGCTGGAGGTTGGCCTCGACAAAACGCAGCAGGTCGGTTGCGGTGGTCTTGATGCCGTAGGCTTCGGCATCCAGTGCGCCCGGGCCGACCCGTACGGATTGGCCATCCTGGGTGTAACCCTCGGCGTAATGGCCCATCTGCGCCGGCGGCACGTGGAGATAGGTGTGCTTCATGCCCAGCGCCGGCAGCAGGTTTTTTTCGATCAGTTCGTCGTAGGGTGCGCCGAGGCTTTTCGCGGCCACATAACCGAAGAGCCCCAGGCTCGGGTTCGAATACTGCCGATAGGTGCCGGCCGGATAGGTCGGTTTCCATTGCTTGAAGTAGTCGAGCATCTTGTCCTGGGCGTCGAACGCGTCCGGGAACTGCAGGGGCAGGCCACCTGCGGAGTAGGTGCCGAGTTGCAACACCGTGATGTTGTCGAAGGCGCTGCCTTGCAGCTCCGGCAGGTAGTGGCTGACCCGCTCCGACGGGACGAGCTTGCCCTGGGCCTGGGCATAGCCGGCGAGGGTGGCGGCGAAGGTCTTGCTGACCGAGCCGATCTCGAACAGGGTGTCATCGGTCACCGCTTGCCGGTTGCTCTTCGAGGCCATTCCGTAGTTGAAGTGATATGGCTTCCCGTTTACCAGCACGGCCACCGCCATGCCGGGAATATTCTGTTCCTGCATGATCGGGGCGATAGCGGCGTCGACGATGGACTTGACGTCGGCCTGGGGCGTGTCCGCCGCGAAGCTGTTGCTGGCGCCGATCAGCAGGAGGGAGGTCACCAGGACTTCCAGTTTGGCAAGGTTCTTCTTGAACATGGTTCAAAGGCTCCCAATATGTTTCATTATGTTAACCGCTCGCCCAGGAGCGGTTTTTTGTGTCGAAAATACGCCGGTGCGATTATCCGGCTGCACTGACGAGTGAGGAAAATCCCCGATTTACGCGGCTTTCCGTGAGTTTCAGCGGCCCATGCAAATGCCAGGACGCCGAATGTAGTCAGTGGGCGGGAAATCGACAAACAATGAAATTTCGGATTAGCTATTAGAAAAATTAGGGGCTTGATCATGGTTCGACCGCACTTGCCGTTGAATGCGCTGCGCGCTTTCGAGGCGTCCGCGCGGCACCTGAGTTTCACCCGGGCGGCGATTGAACTGTGCGTGACTCAGGCCGCGGTGAGTCATCAGGTCAAGAGCCTTGAGCGCCAGTTGAAGGTGACGCTGTTCAAGCGCGTTGCCCGCGGACTGATGCTGACAGCCGAAGGCGAAAGCCTGTTGCCGGTGCTCAACGAGTCCTTCGACCGGATTGCCCAGACCCTGGGGCGGTTCGAGGGCGGGCATTATCGGGAGGTGCTCACGGTGGGGGCGGTGGGGACTTTTGCGCTGGGCTGGCTGTTACCGCGCCTGGCGGACTTTCGCGCCCGGCATCCCTTTATCGATTTGCGGCTGTCGACCCACAACAACCGCGTCGATGTGGCCGCCGAGGGCCTGGATTTCGCCATCCGCTTCGGCGCCGGGGCCTGGCACGGGGTAGAGGCGATGCACCTGCTGGAAACGCCCCTTTCAGTGCTGTGCACCGCGCCGATTGCCCGGCAACTCAAAGCCCCCGCCGATGTGCTGAAGCAGACGCTGCTGCGCTCTTATCGGACGGACGAGTGGCCGCGATGGTTTCAGGCAGCGGGCTTGCCGGACGAAGGGCGGGTACCGGAGAGCATCGTCTTCGATTCCTCGCTGGCGATGATGGAGGCGGCGCTTCAGGGGGCGGGTGTGGCGTTGGTGCCGGTGATGATGTTCTCCCGGCAATTGGAGGCGGAGCTTGTTCTACAACCCTTCGATGTCGAGATTGCCACGGGCAGCTACTGGCTGACGCGTTTGCAGTCTCGTCCTGAAACCTCGGCGATGGCGGCGTTCAGGAGTTGGCTGGGTGAGGCCGTGGCCACGCTTTGAGTCGCGCTCAGGCGTGAAGCAGGGCAATGGCGAAGGACACGACAACGGCGCAGGCAATGGCAAAATTGAGATTCATGGGGGCTTCGTCCGGGACTGTGGAGGCGGGCCTATCCTGGACGGATCGCGGGCAAATAAAAAATTCTGTTTTGCGATTTGAATGATCAATCGAAATGATGATTCAAACGCCGGGTTATAGGTACGGCGAAGCGGGCAGGGCCGCAACGGGCTCCGGGCTCAGGCGGTTGTACATTTTGACCCGACGGTGGTTCTTGGCAAAACCGCCGGTGGCCGCCACTGTCCCGCTCTGGATATGGTCCAGATAGCGAAACAGCTGGCGCGGCGCAATGCACTCGACCCGGTAGCCGAGTTCGGTCATGCGGTCTTGCAGCTCGTAGCCGGGGTTGCCGCCGCTCATATGGAAGTGCAGCCCGTGATGTTTGATCAGCCGCGCGTTCCACAGCGTGCAAAAGCTTTTCAGATGCTTTTCCCGGAACGGCCTCGGCTCCCTGGCATTCATCCCCAGGGCGCGCAGGCCGCGTCGGGTGTAATGCTTGGCAAAGCGCGAGGTCAGGCGCCAGGCCGAGCGGATCACGCCCCGATTCAACTGCTCCAGGCAGCCGACCGCGACGACGTCCTCCGGGGTCGAGCACTGCCGGATCATCAGGCCGAACACGTCCGGATCATGGATAAAGGTGTCGGTGTGCAGCAGAAACAGGTATTCGGTTTCGACTTCCGCCAGGGCCAGGTCCAGAGCTCGGCCATGGGCGGCGCTCCCGCATTCAGGGGCGCCACTTTTGCGCTCGATCAGGTTGATCCAGTCCAGGCTGTGCAAATACTCGAGGCTTGCGTCGTTCGAATTGTTATCCACCACGAATACCGGGACATCGGTTCCATGCAAGGCGGTCTTCAGCAATTCCAGACAAGTCCGCGTCAGCTCATGGGTCTTATAGTTGACTAGCACAATGCTGTAATTCGCTTGCAGGGGACGCGTGCGCACCATCATGGAAAGCCTCGCTTATGGGCCGATGTAAGTGCCTGGGAGGTCAGGCGTGGGCGCATTCTGCAAGGGGCCAGGTTTCAGGCGTTTCTCCGTTGGGTAACTTTTTTGACACCTGCCCGTACCATTGATTGTCAGGTGAAAGTCGGCAGTACGGGGGCCATCAGGTTCGCGACCTATACTCAAGGCAGGTGATGCCGGCGGCACGCCCGTGCTTGAACCGGTTTTAGGGAGTTGCGACCTTGAGCCTGCGTGCGCTGATTGTTGCCTTGATGGTGCTGCTGGCCGGGTGTGCCGGCCATGAGCGCGCCTCTGAGGTCGCGGCAGCGGCTGCGGTTTCGCCGGGGATCTGGCAGCAAGTCGATGTCGATCTGATCCAGGCTTCCGAGCAAGCCACCGTGCAAGCGGATGCCTGGGCACGCAGTACCATGGAGTATTGGCGTACGCGGATCTATCAGCAGACTGACGAAAAATTCATCCCCTGGTTCGACGGTTACTGGACCCAGGAGTGGTTGTCGATCAAGGTCGGTTGGTACCGGCTCAATGACCAGGGCGAGCAGGATCCATCGGCCAAGCGTCTGGCGAGTTACCTGCAGGAGCAATATCGCGCGCGGGTGCTGGCCCCGGTGGCAGTGGAGATCGATCCCGACTCGATCATGGATCAGGCGGCGCAGTTCTATCTCGAACAGATGGGCAAACAACTGACGGTGATCGCCCAGCGGTATGGCGTACCGGCGGATCAGCTCGCCCAGCACATCAATCAGATTCCGGCGATCTCCCTGGCCCCGCCCGCCGACCACAATGCCTCACTCTATCAAGCGCTGCATGCCGCGCCGTTGAGTCAGTTGCCGGCCTATCTCGCCTTGAACGCGCGTACCCACCTGGGGGGAGGCGCAAATGACGGAACATCGAGTGCGGGGATCAATTCGGTCGCCCGGCAGACCAGCGAGAAGCTTCAGTCCGAGTTCACCAGCCGTGGGGTGGCCGGTGCGGTCGCGACGGCGGTCGGTCGGGTTGCCGGGGCGATGATTTCCCTCGGGGTCGCGGGTTTTCGCGCGATCGTCCACGAGCATGAGCAGCCGGATACCCGGGTGCGCATTCGCAAGACCCTGGGGGAGGCTTTCGACAAGGCGTGGCTCAAGCTGGTGTCGGACCCGAGTGGCGGGGTGACGGCCACGACCCACTATCTGGCGGCCCAGATCGAAGGCTATCTGACGACAGCGGTGGAACAGCGGGTGCTGGTCGAACCGCCAGCGAAAGTGACGCCGCATCCTTGATCAAGGCGAGGAAAATTCAACACGGTCGGCGCTATAAGGTAGAGTCGGCGAGCACGCAGATGCAATTATTTGGAACTCGACCCCTTCATGCAAAAAAATGCTCAGCGCCCGCTTTGGCAGCTCTATCTGGTTTTTCTGGCACCCATGGTGCTTTCCAATTTCCTCCAGTCGCTTTCCGGTACGCTCAACAGCATCTACATCGGCCAGATGCTCGGCACCCAGGCATTGGCCTCGGTGTCGG
Source organism: Pseudomonas sp. MWU12-2319 (assembly GCF_023242525.1). Taxonomy (NCBI): domain Bacteria; kingdom Pseudomonadati; phylum Pseudomonadota; class Gammaproteobacteria; order Pseudomonadales; family Pseudomonadaceae; genus Pseudomonas; species Pseudomonas sp. MWU12-2319. Next base: position 30,270 of record NZ_JALJES010000031.1, on the reverse strand, counting down.
GGATGTTTCCGATCGTATTCTTCTTTATTGCCCTGATCATCGGGTTGGGAGCGGGAGCCTCGGTATTGATAGGGCAAGCCTGGGGCGCCCGCGAGCCAGACTCGGTCAAGGCGGTAGCCGGCACGACGCTGGCGCTGGGCGTCTTGATCGGCTTGGTCGCGGCAGTGCTGGGCAGCGTGTTTGCGCGCCCGGCGCTGATCGGCTTGGGTACGCCCGCTGATGTGCTCGACGAGGCAGTCGGTTATGCCCAGGTGATGATGCTGATCATGCCGCTGTTGCTGGTCTTCGTGCTTTTTACCCAGTTGTTGCGGGGCATCAGCGATACGCTGTCGCCGCTGCTGGCCTTGGCGGTCTCCACCGCCACCGGCCTGCTCCTGACCCCGGCGCTGATTCGTGGCTGGCTCGGTTTGCCGCAGATGGGTATCAAGAGCGCTGCCGTGGCGGGGTTGGTGGGCACGGCATTGGCGATGGTTTTCCTGGCCTTGCGCCTGCGGCATAAAGCCAGTGTCATGGCCCCGGACTGGACATTGCTGAGGGCGATGCGCCTGGATTGGAGCATCTTGAGCAAAGTCCTGAAGATCGGCCTGCCCACGGGTTTGCAGATGGTGGTGTTATCACTGTCCGAACTGGTGATCCTGTCCCTGGTCAACCATCACGGTTCCCAGGCGACGGCGGCGTATGGCGCGGTGACCCAGATCGTCAACTATGTGCAGTTTCCGGCGCTGTCGATTGCCATTACCGCTTCGATCCTGGGGGCCCAGGCCATTGGGGCCGGGCGTCTGGAGCGCCTGGGGCCGATTCTGCGCACGGGCTTGATGATCAACGCCTGCCTGACCGGTGCCCTGATTGTCCTGGGTTATATGTTGTCCCACTGGCTGCTGGGTTTGTTTATCACCGATTCGATCACCCGCGCCCAGGCCGAGCACCTGCTGCATATCATGCTCTGGAGCATTCTGGTGTTCGGTTTCCAGGCGGTGATCGGCGGCATCATGCGCGCCAGCGGCACGGTGCTGGCGCCGGTGTTTATCTCGATCTTCTGTATTGTCGGGGTGGAGTTGTCGGTGGCCTACCTGCTCGATGCGCGTTTCGGGCTGGAAGGGGTCTGGATGGCGTTTCCGGTGGCCTACATCTGCATGCTGGTTTTGCAGAGCGCGTATTACAAGGTGGTGTGGCGGCACAAGCGGATCGAACGGTTGATTTGACAGGGTGCTCCGGCGACCGCTTCAGGCTCGCTGCAGTGACTCGCGATAGGCGTAGAGCCCCGGCGAGCCGCCGGTCATCACGAACAGCAGGTTGTCGCCGCTTTGGTAACGGCCGTCACGCAGGTCGGCGAGCAATCCGGCCAGGGCCTTGCCGGAATACACCGGATCGACCAGCAACCCTTCGCTACGGGCCAGCAGGCGTACGGCTTCCAGCATGGCCTCGGTGGGCACGCCGTAAGCGCAACCCCGTTGGCTGCCGTTAACCTGTATCGATGCGCGTTCCAATGCGTGGGGATGTCCCAGCAAGTCGAGGGTGTCGCGAGTCAACTGCCAGGTTCGCTCGGCCGAGACGGTTTCTTCGGCCAGCACCGACCAGGACTTCACCAGCGCCGCGCCTCGGCCCAGCACCTCAAAGCCGGCTGCCAGCCCGGCATGGGTACCGGCACTGCCGTTAGCCACGAAGACTCGTTCGAAGTGCAGTCCCAATCGGGCCTCCTGCCGGGCGATTTCCTGGGCGCAACTCGCATACCCCAGGCTGCCGAGTGCCGTGGAGCCGCCGACAGGGATCACCAGGACCTTGCGTCCGGCCTCTTGCAACTGTGCTGCCCGTTGATTGGCAACGGCCAGTGAATCAGCTCCGGCGGGCAACAGATGCAATCTGGCGCCAAACAACTCGTCGAGCAGCCGATTGCCGTTGTATTCGTAATCGAGGCCGGAAACCGCTGTCGATTGTGTCAGCATCAGTTCGCAGTCCACTCCCAAACGTGCAGCGGCCGCGGCGGTGAGCCGGGCATGATTGGATTGCAATCCGCCGACGGTGATCAGCGTGTCGATGTGCTGGTGCAAGGCCGCACCGAGGTGAAATTCAAGCTTGCGCAACTTGTTGCCGCCACCGCCCAGGGCCATGAAATCATCGCGTTTGAGATACAGGCCGATGCCTTTGGCCGCGGCTCCCAGCTGCTGTTCAAGGCGATACGCGCGCTGGATCGGCGTCGGGCCCTCAAGCAGTCGGGCGCGGGGGAAGGTGGCGAGGGTGTTGTCCAGCGAGGCGGTCATGGTCGGTCTCCCGTGAGTATGCCGTTCAGGGTAGGGGCCGACCGGGTGAGGATAAAGGCACCCTGCGTTCGTTGATTGCCAACCTTGGATTAGTAATCGATAAGGCCTCCGCTTGATTGACTTGCCGTTGTGGCCAGGCATGATGGCGAGCGTATTTTGCCCGGCCGAAGGTGGCAGTGATGAGCAAGCTCAGGCAAATGGAAGTGTTCGTTGCCGTGGTGGAGGCGGGGAGTTTTACCGAGGCGGCCCCGTTGCTGGGAATGTCGGCGGTGATGGTGGGGCGGCATATCCAGCAGTTGGAGCAGGTGCTCAAGGTGCGTCTGATCCAGCGCACCACCCGGCGCCAGACGGTGACCGCCGAAGGCCGGCTGTTCTATGACGAGGCCCGATTGGCACTCGAGCAGGTCGATGCCGCCTTTGCCCGTCTTGAGTCTTCCGCCGACAAACCCGGCGGCCTGCTGCGGATAACGGCGCCGATGACGCTCGGCGTCTCCTTCGTAGCGCCGCTGGTGGCGGCGTTTATGCGCGCCTTCGAGGATATCCAGGTCGAGCTGATCCTCGGCAACGAGATCATCGACCTGCAGGAACGTGCTTTCGACCTGGCGTTTCGGGTTTCGGAGGGGGTCGATATCAACCTGATGTCGGTTGCGCTGAACCCCTATCAAATGCTGATCTGCGCAGCGCCCGAGTATCTGCAACAGCACGGCACCCCGCTTGAACCCGCCGACCTCCATCGCCATCGCATCCTCGCCCACACCTCCTGGAACAACCGCTTTGCCTGGCCTTTGAGCGATGGCACGGAAGAGGTGCCATGGCCGGAAAAAGCCGTGTTGAAAAGCAATGACGGGCAGGTGTTGTTGCAAGCCGCGCTGGCCGGTAACGGTATCCTGATGCAGCCGGATTTCCTGCTGGCTCCGGCGATTGCCGAGGGGCGCCTGGTCCGTTTGCTGGACGCCTGCATCCCGGCGCCCAAGCCGGTGCATATGGTCTATCCGCGCTCCAGGACGCCGGTGCCCAAGCTGGACGCGTTCATCGGTTTTGTTCGCCGATGGGCCCGCCAGGAGTGATTGTTCTTGGTGGCATCAAGTGTTTGTCATGTCCCCCTGGCTCAGCGTGGTACCCGTAAAAAGTTGCGCATTGGTACTAGGTAAATACCGCTGGAGCGCCTACCTTGGTAAAGGCCTGCGCAGGCAGGAGTCTGCGTTGTTCCCCGCAAATAAAAACAAGAGAGTCGGCTTATGAAGTTTGAACCCCTTGCGCGTTCGCTCCTGGCGACGGCACTGATTCTGGCTATTTCCCCTGTTCATGCCGCTTCCCAGGCCCCGGTCGCGGGCGAAAATGGCATGGTCGTCACGGCGCAGCACCTGGCTACCCATGTCGGGGTCGACGTGCTCAAGTCCGGCGGCAACGCGGTCGATGCGGCGGTCGCCGTCGCTTATGCGCTGGCGGTGGTCTACCCGGCCGCCGGCAACCTTGGCGGTGGCGGCTTCATGACCGTGCAACTGGCCGACGGTCGCAAGACCTTTCTCGATTTCCGCGAAAAAGCGCCCCTGGCCGCCACGGCCAACATGTACCTGGACAAGGACGGCAACGTCGTCCCCAACCTGAGTTCGAAAGGCCATCTGGCGGTCGGCGTACCGGGTACCGTCTCGGGCATGGAACTGGCGCTGGAAAAGTACGGTACGAAAAAACGCGCTCAGGTCATGGCCCCGGCCATCAAGCTGGCCGACGAAGGCTTTGTGCTGGAGCAGGGCGATATCGACCTGCTGCACACCGCCACTGACGAGTTCAAGAAAGACATTCACGATTCGGGCTTGATCTTCCTGAACAAGGGCGAACCGATGCAGGTCGGCCAGAAGCTGGTGCAGAAAGACCTGGCCAAGACCCTCAGGGAAATCTCCGCCAAGGGCACCGACGGCTTCTACAAGGGCTGGGTCGGCAAGGCCATCGTCGATTCGAGCAAGGCCGGCAAGGGCATCATCACCCAGGCCGACCTCGACAAATACAAGACCCGCGAGCTGGCCCCCATCGAGTGCGACTACCGTGGCTACCACGTCGTTTCGGCGCCGCCGCCGAGCTCGGGTGGTGTGGTGATCTGCGAGATCATGAACATCCTCGAAGGCTATCCGATGGCGGACCTGGGTTATCACTCGGCCCAGGGCGTGCACTATCAGATCGAAGCCATGCGGCACGCCTACGTCGACCGCAACAGCTACCTGGGTGATCCCGATTTCATCAAGAACCCTGTAGCGCACCTGTTGGACAAGGGTTACGCCGAGAAGCTGCGGGCGGCCATCGAACCGCAGAAGGCCGGGATCTCCAAGGACATCAACCCTGGCGTGGCACCTCATGAGGGCAACAACACCACCCATTACTCGATCGTCGACAAATGGGGCAATGCGGTATCGGTGACCTACACCCTCAACGACTGGTTCGGTGCTGGCGTCATGGCAAGCAAGACCGGGGTCATCCTCAATGACGAGATGGACGACTTCACCTCCAAGGTCGGTGTGCCGAACATGTACGGCCTGGTGCAGGGTGAGGCCAATGCCATTGCCCCGGGCAAGACACCGTTGTCATCGATGAGTCCGACCATTGTCACCAAGGACGGCAAGACGGTCATGGTGGTGGGGACGCCTGGCGGCAGTCGGATTATCACTGCAACCTTGCTGACCATCCTCAATGTCATCGACTACAAGATGAACATCCAGGAAGCGGTGGACGCGCCGCGTTTCCACCAGCAATGGCTGCCGGAGGAGACCAATATCGAGGCCTTTGCCCTGAGCCCGGACACGCAGAAGATTCTTGAAGGCTGGGGTCACAAGTTTGCCGGTCCTCAGCCGTCGAATCACCTGGCGGCGATCCTGGTCGGCGCTCCGTCCCTCGATGGCAAGCCGGTAGGCAACAACCGCTTCTACGGCGCGAACGATCCGCGTCGTAATACGGGGCTGTCGTTGGGTTATTGAGGCTGAAATAAACAAGGGCACCTTTCGGTGCCCTTGTTTATTGGCTAGAGGCCTTTGGCCTTGGGGATATAAGCCACGCTGCCACTCTCTTTCTTCTTGGCCAGTCGCGCACCATTGGTGAGCTCGGTGTTGACCACATCATGGTCAGCTGAGAGGTAGCTCAACGGCACCTCGTCGTGCTTGCTGTAGCTGGTGACGATCAGGGTACGTGACGGATCCCAGCGCTGACCGCTGGTTTTCTCCAGCCAGGCCATGAACGCAGCGCTGTCGCCGGTACGCGGGTAGTCCTGGGAATCCTTGATGTAGTAGAACGGTGCGCCCTGGTTGTTCATGTACATCGGCAGCTTGTTGTCCACCTCGATCATGACGATTTTCCATTCGTCCCAAGGCATTTGCTGGCTGGCCTTGGCGCGTACGTCGTCGGCGAACTTGGTCACGCCGCCGCCGCTGTTGGTCCACGGGTAGAGCACGCCGATCACCAGCAGCAGGAGCAGCGCCGCCGCCGCGAAGCCTTTAGACCAGCCGGGGCCCGCGACCTTGCCGGCCGCACGCTTCTCTTCCAGGCGTCGGGTCACCCACCAGGCCGCCAGCAACTGGGCGAATGGCACCAGGGGCAGCACGTAGTAGCTACGACGACTGCCGCTGAGGGTGAAGAACAGGAACAGCAGCCCCAGTCCCCAGACCAGCCAGCGGGTGTTGGGCTCGATCTTCTTCCATTGGCGGATGGCGACCCACAGGCCGAGGATCCAGAACGGTGCCCAGGGCAGGGTGTAGGCCGGCAGGTAGATCAGGTAGGTGTAGATCGGCCCCATATGGTCGAAGGGATTGAAGAAACGGACCACGTTTTCCTTGAACACCAGCGCCAGGCCGCTTTCGCCATAGGTCGGCGAGCCATAGAAATGCGACAGCACGAAAGGAATGGCGTACAGCGCGCCGGCAATCGCCAGGGCGACGAACAGCCGTGGGTTGAGGTGGCGTTTCCAGCGCCCGTCAGCCAGTACGTGGGGCAGCAGGATCAGGCCCGGCAGGATGAAACCGATCAGCCCCTTGAGCAGGGAAGTCAGGGCCAGGATCAGGAAAAACACCGTGTAGCGGCCCAGCCGGGTATCGTCCGGCCCGCGCCAGTACCACCAGATGGCCGCGACCACACCGAACACCGTGAGGATATCGGCGGTGGCCACCCGTGCCCAGAACACGAAATAGAAGGTGGTCGCCAGCATCCAGCCGGCGATCAGACCGGTGCCCTTGCGCCACAGGCGCTCGCCGATCAGGTAGACCAGCCAGACCGTCAGCCAGGCGGCAATCACCGACGACAGGCGCAGCGACCAATTGCCCAGGCCGCCCATCAGGCCGGCGCTGGCGGTGATCAGCCAGTAGGACGGCAGCGGTTTGTCGTAATAAGGCGAGCCCTTGAGGTAGGGGTCGAAGTAGTTGCCCGACTGCAGCATCTGCAGGGCGATGTTGGCCCAGCGCGTTTCCGCGCCCCACAACTCGCGTTGGCCCAGGCCCACCAGCAGCAGGACGGCCGATACGATAAGCAGAAGCGTCAGTGCGCCTTTGTCAGTTTTCCAGAAACTCTGATTCATGGTTGGGTCTGCGGGAAGATCATGATGATGGTATTACCCTTTTGATAACGCTTGCCGTCCAGTGGGAGCTGCTCGACTTCGCGCATTTCGTCTACGCTCTTGACGCGTAGCACTACACCGACCGAACCCTGTTTACGGGCTTCAGTCATCCATTGTTCGACGTTGGCGGAGTTGACCTGCCGCTCGGCGGCATCAGGATAGTCGAGACCGTACTTCAATTCACCCGCTGTGTTGAACAAATCCACCCGCGGGCGTTGCAGGCGCCAGGCCAGGGAGGAGGCGGCGCCCAGCTCATTGCTCAGCAGACGGTTGGTCTGGCGCAATTCATTGACATGTTCTGCAATAAATTGGTCCGGCATCTGGTTGTTGACGATGCTGGCCGGCATGCCCGCCGGCAGCAGCGCCACCAGCAAGCCGATCCCCAGCGCCGGCATGGCCCAAAGGGTGAGCGGACGTAGCGCTTGCAGGGCGTTGGCGATGATCCAGCCCATCAACATGATGAACACCAGCGAGAGATTGAAGACTTCCGCATGGCTGTTGGCGTAGATCGAACGGCTGGTTTGCAGGTAGATCAGGGCGACCATGGCCACCACGCCAAGGACCAGGTTGAGCCAGCCATTGAGCCGCAGCATCCGGCCTTCGGCGTGGGTCACCCGATCGATCAGCGCATTGCCCATCATCAGCGCCAGCGGCAACAGGCACGGCATGATGTAGGTCGGCAGTTTGCCTCGGCTCAGGCTGAAAAAGGCCAGGGGCAAGAGGAACCACAGCCACAGGAAGCCGGTACCGGGCTGGCGCTTTTGCTCCCAGGCCTGTTTGAACGTCGGTATCAGCAGCACCGACCACGGCAGGCAAGATGCCACCAGCAGCGGCAGGTAGAACCACCAGGGCCGGGCGTGCTGGGCGTTGTCGCCGGCGAAACGCTGGATATGTTCGTGCCAGAAGAAGAAATTCCAGTAGTCGGGCTCCTGGGCGTTGACCGCCAGCACCCAGGGCAGCGCGATGATCACCGCCACGATCACGGCCAGCGGGCCATAACGCAGCAGCTCACCGAGGCGGCGTTGCCAGATCATATAGGGCAGGGCGATCAGTACCGGCAGCAGCAGGGCGAGGAAACCCTTGGTCAGGAAACCCATGCCGCAGGCCAGGCCCAGGCCGGCCCAGGCGTACAGGCGCTGGCGTTGCTCCTTGCTGTCGACCGCGAACCAGAACGCGAACAGGCTCAGGTTCGACCACAGGGTGAATTGCGGGTCGAGGTTGGCGTAGCTGGCTTGCCCGGCGATCAGGCCGAAGCTCATGAACAGCAGGGCCGAAGCGAAGCTCTTGCGCGGGTCGTTCCACAGGCGCCGGGCGATCAGGTACGTCAAGAGTACGCTGAGGCCGGTGGCCACGGCTGATGCCACGCGAACGCCGAAAAAATTCTGGCCAAATATGGCCTGGCCGATGGCGATCATCCAGTAGCCGGCAATGGGTTTTTCGAAGTAGCGCAGGCCCATGAAATGCGGGGAGGTCCAGTTGCCGCTTAACAACATCTCCTGGCTGATCTGGGCGTAGCGTGGTTCGTCGGGGATCCACAGGCCGTGGCCCATCATGGGCAACAGGTAGAACACTGCGAAGGCCAGCAGCAGCACCGGCACGGACCAGCGCCTGAGCGTCGCGGCGGAAAGTGGAAACACGTGAGGGTTCATGGGTCGACCTTAGCGGTAAGCGCCGCAGCTAGGGTTTGAGCGGGGCAGGCACAATGCATGGACTTGATGGCCCGATCCAGGGTTTCGATGTTTAAAACTGTAAAGGATAGACAAGGCCGCGTGTGGGCAGGGGGGGAATGTAGAGAGGCGCAGGTGGGAGTGAAGTGAAAGCGTTGTGAAAAAATCGGAAATATCGCTGGAAGCCCCGTATTAGCGGGGTTTCATAAACATTTTGACATACTTTATTGGGCGATCATTGAGGTGGCAGGAGCGAGTGGCGTCGCTCCTGCCGTGAGCCATTCCAGGGGCCGGGGCTGGCCTTACTCGCCGCGAATATATTGTTCCAGTTGGCGGATCAGGTCGGCCTGTTCGGCAATGGCCTCTTTCACCAGGTCACCGATGGACAGCAGGCCGATCAGTTGCCCGTCCTCGACCACCGGAAGATGGCGCAGATGCTTGTCGGTCATGATGCTCATGCAGGTTTCCACGTTCTGGCGTGAATCCACGCTGATCACCGGGGCATTCATGATCTCGTGGACCTTGGTGGTGACCGAACTGAGCCCGTGCAGGATCACTTTGCGGGCGTAGTCACGTTCACTGATGATGCCCACGACCTGGCCGTTTTCGAGTACCGGAAGGGCGCCGACATTTTTCGAGGCCATCAGTATCAAGGCTTCGAACACAGTATGGTCGTGGGCGATGGTATGCACGCCCTGATGCTGGCTACCCTTGAGTTTCAACAGCTCTGCGACGGTTTTCATGGACGGCTCTCTCTTGCTGTTCTTAGTGTTCTTGTTTGGGAGGGCCACACTCCATCGTGGCGCTCTTACAGAATCGTAGACGGATACCGCGAAGACGATGCGGAAAGCGGCCTGTAGAGGCTGAAAAAACGTCATTGCCCGATTTTTTGCCGCAGATGACCGTCGTTCACTGAGTCAAGCGCCTTAATCGACCGATCGCAAGGGAATAAAGCGGTAGTGTCCTGTACCCGATTGAGTGACTGCCGCGCCATGGGCGAGCAGTGCCCGGGTGCTGTTTTCATCGGCCAGATGAAAAGCCCAGTGCTGTCCAGTGGAGCTGAGCGTCCGCTCCCCGCGAATCTCGTCGATGGCCGTCATGAACGCCTGCATGTCGGGCAGGTAGGTAGCGAAGCCGTTGCCCTTGAGGGCGGTCGTGCTGATACCGAGGCGGGCACAGATGGCTGCTTTGGCGCCGATATCCTCACGGTCGGCCTGGCGCGAGCGCTCGATCAGTTCGGCCAGTTCCTGGTCGACCAGTTGCCCGCCGACGATCAGGTCCGGGCCTTGCTCCCAGGATTCGGGCGGACAGTCCTTGCGGTCCGTGCGCAACGGAATATGCGGATTGATCTCCGCCGGATAGATGCGGCAGACCAGCGGGCGCCGCTCGTAGATACCGCAGCGGTTGTCGGCATCGAGATTGCGGCACGGCCCGTTGTTGTAGGCGGCGAACGTGACGGCCAGCCAGGCCTGGGTTGTTCCGCTGGGAACCAGGATCGAACGGCGTCGGGCGTGTTCGAATTGTGCTTCGGCCACCCCGTGGCCGTTTTCCAGGAACGCTTCTACCAGCACGATCACCGTGCCGCCGTCCGCCGCCCATTGGCGGGACTCCTCGAGCGTCAACGGGACGTAATGGTCATTGCAGCATTTGCCGCAGCCCACGCAGGAAAATCGTGTGTTGATCAACTCGCCACCTCACCCAGCTCTTTTTGAACCGACGCGCAAGCGCCGGCCCCCGTGGTTGCACGGAGTTTGATCTGTGGAGGGGGCGAGTAGCTTTTTTGTTACAGGGTTGGCGAAATAAACTCAGTGGTTGGGATTCAGTTGCTTCCAGTCCAGGCCAAATCGAGCCAGGTATTTGCGCAGTCGGTCGGCGTCGTTAGGATTGGCCTTGTTCTGGCGGGAGGCGTTGAATAGTTGACGGCCGGCATCCGACAGGCTGCTGGCTCTGCGACACACGTCAATCACGGCATTGAGCTGCAAGCGATCAAACAGATCGACTTCCGGGGTGTTTTCGCCAAATAGCTGATCCAGGGCGTCTTGCGGTTCAGCCAGACCCCAGGCCCGGCGCAGGCGTTCTATTTCCTCCTCGACCTGGATTTCATCAATGCGACCGCTGTCTGCCAGGGTGGCCATTCTGGTGATCGACGCCGATAACTCTCGGAAGTTGCCGAGCCAGCTCGCTTCGCTGGAACTGGCGAATGTCAGATAGCGACGCCGTGCTTCAGCGTTGAAGCGCGCCAGATGGCCCTGTTCCCGAGCGTGGCGCTCCAGTTCGAAGTCCAGATTCGGCTCGATGTCTTCGCGCCTGCCCGCGAGGCCTGGCAGGTCGAAGGTCCACAGGTTGATTCGGGCGTACAAGTCTTCGCGAAACAGGCCTTCGGCTACACGACTGCGCAGATCCCGGTGGGTGCCGGCGATGATCAGGAAGTCGCTTTCGACTTCCTTGTCGGAACCGAGGGGGAAGAAGCGCTTTTCCTCGACGGCCTTGAGCAGCATCGCCTGCTCGTCCAGGCCCAGCTCGCCGATCTCGTCCAGGAACAACAGGCCGGTGTCGGCCGCCCGTAATAGGCCTTCGCGACTGTTTTGCGCGCCGGTGAATGCGCCCTTGATATGGCCGAACAACGCCGACATGGCGCCGTCGCCGCGCAGGGTGGCGCAGTTGACCTCGACAAACCGCCCCTGAACCTGGTGCCGGCTGCGCTTGAGTTCATAGATGCGTCGGGCGAGAAAGGACTTGCCCGCGCCGGTCGGCCCGATCAGTAGCATCGGCGCCCGTGAGCGTACAGCTACGCGCTCGATCTGCTCGATAGTGCGATTGAAGTCGGCATTGCGTGTGGCAATCCCGGACTTCAGAAATGCCAGTCCCTCAAGACGCTTGTGGGTAAAGCGTGTGGCGATCCGGTCATAACGCGACAGGTCCAGGTCGATCAGTGCGTGAGTGCCGGTGACCCGTGCTTCTTCATCCAGGCGTCGGGCGGGGGAGGTCTGGATCAGCCGCGCCGGCAGATAGCGCGCTTCGGTGAGCAGGAACCAGCAGATCTGCGCCACGTGGGTACCGGTAGTGATATGCACGAGGTACTCCTCATGCTCGGTATCGAAATGGTAGTCGGTGGTGAAGTCATGCAGCGTTGCGTATACCTCTTCGAAATCCCAGGGATTGCGCAAGGTCATGGGGTGCAGGCGCACTTCGGTTTCCGGCGATACCTGGCGAATGTCGTGGCTGACCCGTTCAGCCAGGCTTACATCCCGGGCGTCGGTGCCGTGGATCAGTTCGAAGCGGTGCACCAGCAAGTCAGGCTGCTGGCACAAGCCCACACTTGGTCGCCAGTGACCCCAGCGGTTGGCGCCCTTGCCGACGCGATCGAGAGTGGAGCCGATAAAACCGATGGTGACCGTACGCTTGATGGGCATGTTTATCTTTCAGGATAAATGACGATATAAAATAATAAATAAAAAAGGATTTTTTGTCTGGTTCAAAAAACTGTTTTTGATAGAGGTATAAAAAATTACTTATAAATCATATGTTTATAATTATTTTTGGCGGAAATAAAAAACTGGCACAGCGTCTGCAATACCTCTGGCAACAAACAAGACAGCAGAGCGAGATGCCAAGATGGCCAATACCCAACTGTTTCATGCTCGTGCCATGCCGGCAGCGTGCGACACACTGAATGCTTCCCAGGCCCCGGCGTATGCCTACACCGCTCGCCATGCCCTGGCACAGTTGGCCGTCACCGGTTGCCTGAACTCAACCTTCTATGCCAGCGCGGAAAGCCAACTGGACGAAGTCCTGAAGCGGGTGACCGAACTTGATAGCGTCTTTGTCGCCAAGGCAGCGATTTATGCCCGCCAGAAAGGGCACATGAAAGACATGCCGGCGTTGCTCCTGGCGGCCCTGGCAGCTCAACACTCGACAATGCTGCCGGTGGTGTTCGCACAGGTGGTGGACAGCGGCAAAATGTTGCGCAATTTCGTACAGATCCTGCGCAGCGGTGTCACCGGGCGCAAGTCGCTGGGCTCGCAGCCCAAGCGATTGGTACAGGAGTGGCTGAACACGGCCAGCGAGCAGCAGTTACTGCAAGCATCAGTGGGTAATCAGCCCTCGCTGGCGGATGTGCTCAAGATGGTTCATCCCAAGCCAAGTGAAGCCTGGCGCGGAGCATTCTTTGCCTGGGTCCTCGGCAAGCCCGTGGCAATCGACACCTTGCCACCGTTGACTCGCTCGCTGCTGGAGTTTCGCGGCGGTGCGACCCGGCAACTGCCTCAGGTGCCGTTCCAGTTGCTTGGCAACGAGACGCTGGACAAGCACCAGTGGGCTGCGCTGGCCATGAGCATGGGCTGGCAGGCTTTGCGGATGAACCTGAACACATTGGCTCGCCACGGTGCCTTTGAGGTCCAGGGTTGTGCCACAGCTGTTGCGGCGCGACTGGCGGACCCGGAGGCCGTGGCCAAGGCGAGGGTTTATCCATACCAGTTGCTCGCGGCCTACCAGATGACCGGCGCCGAAGTGCCGCAGGTGATCCGTGAGGCATTGCAGGATGCGTTGGAGCTGTCCCTGGGCAATGTCCCGGTGTTGCGGGGCTCGGTGGTGATCTGCCCGGATGTCTCGGGTTCGATGCACAACCCGGTCACCGGCTATCGCCAGGGGGCGACCACGGCTGTGCGTTGCATCGATGTGGCGGCACTGATCGCGGCGGCCATATTGCGCAAGACACCGGAGGCGAGGGTGATGCCGTTCGAGAACGAGGTGGTGAAGGTGCGGCTCAATCCACGGGACAGTGTGATGAGCAATGCCCAGAAGCTCGCCGCCATCGGTGGCGGGGGCACCTGTTGCTCGGCACCGCTGGCGCAGTTGGCTGATGAAAGGGCCTGGGTGGACACCTTGATTCTGGTGTCGGATAACGAGTCCTGGATGGATGAACGACGTTATGGCGCTACGGAAACGATGCGGCAATGGGAGCGTATCCGCCAGGTAAATCCGAATGCGCAGTTGATCTGTATCGACATGCAGCCCGGTGTGACCACCCAGGCACCGGACCGGCCAGACATCTTGAATGTCGGCGGTTTCAGTGACGCGGTGTTCGATGTCATCAGCCAGTTCACCGAGGGCTCCTACGGGGCGCGGCACTGGGTGAAGGTGATTGACGCCATGTCGATATGACAAGCTTTGATTGATGGTTTTACTCCGGCGAATGCCGGTGGAACTACAGTACGCCGTGGTGGTGGGTTCGATTCCCGCTTGCCGCAAGGTAATAGCTCAGTGGTCAGAGCGCGGTGCCTGTTTCACCCCTTTGTTGTCGCCGTTAACCCAGGACAAGGCCAGTGTTTTGGCCATCAGGAAATGAAGAATATGCAAGACCAGACCTACACCTTGCTCGAAGTCGCCAACGGCAAGCCGATCAAACTCTGGACCCAGGGCGTCCCGGTCGAGCCAGAGGCCCGTGAGCAACTGATGAATACGGCAAAGATGCCGTTCATCTTCAAACATATGGCGGTGATGCCGGACGTGCACCTGGGCAAGGGCTCGACCATTGGCAGTGTGATCCCCACGATGGGTGCGATCATCCCGGCGGCGGTCGGCGTTGATATTGGCTGCGGCATGATTGCCGCCTGCACCTCGCTGACCGCCAGTGATCTGCCGGACAACCTGCACGGTTTGCGTACGGCCATCGAGCGGGCAGTGCCCCATGGGCGTAGCGGTACTCGCGGCGGTCGAGATAAGGGCGCCTGGGATCATGTTCCGAGCGCGGCTGATCTGGCGTGGTCGGCGCTGGAGTCGCGGTTCAAGGCGATCACCGACAAGTATCCCAAGCTTGCGAAGAGCAATAGCCGCAGCCACCTGGGGACGCTGGGTTCAGGCAATCACTTCATCGAAGTCTGTCTGGATGAGGCGAACCGCGTCTGGTTCATGTTGCACAGCGGTTCGCGTGGCGTCGGCAACGCCATCGGCAACTTGTTCATCGAGATGGCTCGGGCCGATATGCGCGAGCATATCGCCAACCTGCCGGATCGGGACCTGGCGTACTTTGAAGAGGGCAGCCAGCATTTCGACGATTATGTCGAAGCCGTCGGCTGGGCCCAGGATTTCGCCCGGCAGAACCGTGCACTGATGATGCAGGCAGTGATCGCGGCGACACGCCAGGTGATCAGCAAGCCCTTTGATGTAGCGCTGGAGGCGGTGAACTGCCATCACAACTATGTGCAGAAGGAGCGGCACTTCGGTGAAGAGGTTCTGGTGACCCGCAAGGGGGCGGTGTCGGCGAAGAAGGGCGAACTGGGGATCATTCCAGGTTCCATGGGGGCCAAGAGCTTCATTGTGCGCGGGCTGGGCAACGAAGAGTCGTTTTGCTCCTGCAGCCATGGCGCCGGACGGACGATGAGCCGCACCCGGGCCAAGCAACTGTTCACCGTCGAGGACCAGATCCGGGCAACGGCCCACGTGGAGTGCCGCAAGGACGCGGCGGTGATCGATGAGATTCCGATGGCCTACAAGGACATTGACCAGGTCATGCACGCCCAGCGCGAGTTGGTGGAAGTGCTGCACACCTTGCGGCAGGTGGTGTGTGTAAAGGGATAGAGCGGATTAAAAGGAAATAAAGATGGAACATGCAGAACGTCACCCGCTGGATAGCGCCATGCGCGCCCGGGTGCTGGAGGAGCTTGCGCGGATAGAGCGCGAGCGCAACGTCAAGGTGCTGTATGCCTGCGAGTCCGGTAGCCGTGCCTGGGGCTTTTCGTCGACGGACAGTGATTACGATGTGCGGTTTGTCTATGTGGAAAAACCGGACTGGTTCATCCAGGTCAGTGAGGCTCGGGATGTGATCGAGCGGCCCTTGGACGACGAGCTGGATGTCAGCGGCTGGGAGCTGCGCAAGACCCTCGGGTTGTTGCGCAAGTCCAACCCGACCTTGCTCGAATGGCTCGACTCGCCCTTGGTGTATCACAGCGAAGAGGTCGCGACCCGGTCGTTGCGTGAACTGGCTGAAGCGTTCTATAGCCCGCCAGCCGCGCGCAATCACTACCTGTCGATGGCCAGGAAAAACTTCCGCGGCTACTTGCAAGGCGAGACAGTGCGTTTCAAGAAATATTTCTACGTGCTGCGACCTTTGTTGGCGGTGCGCTGGATCGACATGGGATTGGGTCGCCCGCCCATGACGTTCGATGCCCTGCTCAAGACCGTCGACGATCCGCTGTTGCTGGAGGAGGTTGATGAGTTACTGCGGCTTAAGCGCAGTGCGGATGAATCCGCCTACGGCCCTCGGCGTCCGGCGCTGCACGGGTTTATCGAAACACAATTGGAGCGTCCGGTACCGGTATTGCCGCGTACCACTGAAGACAGTCAACGGCTGGATCGCTACCTGAGGGAAATGGTTTACAGCTATGCATGAAGGAAGGATATGGAAAGGGATGTGATTGGCCTGGATGGCGCCATGGGAGGCGGGCAGGTATTGCGTAGCGGGCTGAGTCTGTCGATGGTGACGGGGCGGGCGCTGCGGATCGGCAATATTCGGGCAAAGCGCAGCCGTCCCGGTTTGATGCGCCAACACCTGGCGGCGGTGCTGGCATCCGCCGAGGTGTGTGGGGCGAAGGTGGAGGGCGCGCAACTCGGTTCGCAAAGCCTGTATTTCGAGCCGGGTCCGATTCGTGGTGGGGATTTTCGCTTCGCTATCGGTACGGCAGGGAGCTGCACGTTGGTGCTGCAAACTTTGTTGCCTGCTTTATTGCAGGCACCCGCGCCGAGTCGTGTGGTTATTACGGGCGGCACCCATAATCCATTGGCACCGCCGTTCGAGTTTCTCGAGCGTGCCTGGTTGCCTCTGTTGCGGCGGATGGAGGCGAAGGTCGAGCTGCAGCTCTCGCGCCACGGTTTTGTGCCAGCTGGCGGCGGCGAACTGGAGGCCTTTATCCAGCCTTCGTCGTTGAAGGCTTTGCAGCTGAATGAGCGCGGGGTTGTGCTTGCACGCGAAGCCTGCGTATTACTCAGCGGGGTTGCCGAATCCGTGGCCGAGCGCGAGTTGGCCAGGGTTGGCAGTCGCCTGGACTTTCCGGGTGAATCGCGTCGTACAGTGCTGATCGATCCGGCTGAAGGTCCTGGCAACGCGCTGTTGCTGGAATACCGCTGTGAGCAGGTGACCGAGGTGTTCAGCGCATTCGGGCAAGCCCGCTTGCGGGCCGAGGCCGTGGCGGACGAAGCGGTTGAGTCTGCCAGACGCTGGTTGAACAGCAGCGCCGCGGTAGGCGAACACCTGGCCGATCAGTTGCTGTTGCCCATGGCCCTGGCCGGTGGCGGGCGTTTCACTACGCCCGGCATGACCGAGCATCTGCACAGCAATATTCGCGTGATCGAGAGTTTTCTGCCGCTGAGGATTACCTGTACGACAGCGGCGGACGGGGTGTTGCACGTCGAGTGTCGCGCCTGATTCAGGATTCTTGCCGCCGGCGCCGAAACTGCCCCGGTGGCAGGCCCTGGGTGGCCTTGAAACGGCGTGAAAAGTAGGCCTCGTCGGCAAAACCACACAGTTGCGCAATCTGGCTCACCGGCTTTTCGCTGTTGAGCAGGTGCGTGCGCGCCAGGCGCATGCGGCGTTCCAGGACCAGCTCCGAGAAGGTGCTGCCGGTTTCCTTGCGCAGCAAGTGGGTCAGGTAGTTGGGCGACAGAAAGGCCGCCTCGGCGGTGTCCTTGAGGTTCAGCGCCGGGTCGGCGATATGCTCGCGCAGATAACTCGAGACCCGCGCCAGTGCATCCCGTCGGCCGCGTCGTGCCGCCTTGTTCGCCGACAGGGCCTGCAACTCGTCTGCATACAGGCTGCAGATCTTGCCGGTCAGTTGCAGCAGGCAGCCCTTGAGCGCCTGGCGGGTGCCAAGATCGCGACCCTGATCCAGCTCGCGCATCTTTTCCAGCAGGAGCAGGACTTCGGCGAAGTCATGGTCGGCGAGGATAAAATCCAGGTGCTCCTGATGCTGGAACGGTGACAGCTGCGGCAGGTCATGGATGGAGAGGTCCTCCAGGTCCAGCGGGTCGCAATGCAGGTGCGGCAGGAAAAACGCCTGGGAAAAGTTGATCAGGACAAAATTGCCGTCTTCCGGGTGCGGGATCAGGTGCAGGCGATGGGGCAGGATAAACGCCAGGGCCTGGCGCGGATAAGGCCGGATAGCGCCGCCGATGTGCTGCACGGTGTCGCCGCCCAGGTTGATCTGGATCTGGAAGTAGTCATGTCGGTGCGGGGTGACGATGGCCGGGCGCGCCTGTTTGTCACGGATATAGAAGTCCGGGCGGTCGCTGCGTTGCTGCATGCCATAGGTGCGCACACGGGAGGAACTCGACATCGACACTGTCCTTGAACTGAACCGGATGCGGACATTCTAAGGGGCGAAGGAGGGCTTTGCGACGCCACGGGTGGATTTTGGCTTGTGCTGGTTTGTCGACGCCGGTTCTTTTGTTTCTCTGGGGCGCGGAACTTTTCTGAGTTGATGTATCTAATTGTTTCTGGTTTGTCGGTTTTTCATTACAGCTGTTCGACAAGGCGCTGATTAACGGCGCGTTGCAGGAAGTTTTATTCTCAGGGATGTGTTGTGTTTTTCAAGCCTCGTTTGTGTGCCCGGTTGCGTGCCTGCGTGACCGGTCGGTCAGTTTTGCAACATTCGTTCTACCCCTTCGCAATCATCAGCCTGTCCGCCAGCCTCACGGCCATGGCGGCCGAGCCGGTGGCACCGGAACAACCGTTGCTGCGCCAGCAAGAGCGCGAACGGGTCCTGCGTGAGCAGCTCGACTCCTCCCCTGACGTACGCCTCAAGGCTTCCGCCGATGATGGCCAGGGCCTGCTGCCGGCCCATGAAGCGCCCTGCTTCACCATTCGCCATATTGTGCTCGAAGGCGAGGATTCGGCGGCTTTCCAGTGGGCCCTGCGTGCCGCCAACCCGGCGTCTGATCCCGCACTAGGTCGTTGCCTGGGTGCCGCGGGCATCAACCTGACCATGAAGCGCATACAGAACCTGATCATTGCGCGGGGCTTCGTCACCACGCGGGTGCTGGCCGCGCCTCAGGACCTGAGCCAGGGGACGCTTTCCCTGGTACTGATTCCGGGACGCATCAAACATATCCGGTTTGCCGACGGCACCCCGTCGCGGGCGACACTGTGGAACGCCATGCCCGCCCAACCCGGTGAGCTGCTGAACCTGCGGGATATTGAACAGGCGCTGGAGAACTTCAAACGGGTGCCCACGGCCGAGGCCGACGTGCAGATCACGCCGGCAACCGACACCGACGCCAAACCGGGTGAAAGCGATGTGGTGATCCTCTGGAAGCAAGCTTCCATTGCGCGCGTGAGCCTGTCGATGGACGACTCGGGCAGCAAGGACACCGGCAGGTATCAGGGCAACGTCGCGTTGTCGCTGGACAATCCGCTGAGTCTCAATGACCTGTTCTATGCCAGTTTCAGCCACAACCTGGGCGGTGGCAAAAGTGGTGATCGCGGTTCCGAAGGGCACACCCTGTACTACTCGCTGCCGTACGACTACTGGCAACTGGGGCTGACCTCCAGCGAGTACGACTATCACCAGACCGTGGCCGGGAACAATCAGAGTTATGACTATCAGGGTCACAGTAACAACAACGAACTGAAACTTTCTCGACTGCTCTACCGTGACGCCGTGCGCAAGACGTCGGCCTGGGTCAGTGGCTGGACGCGGACTTCCAGCAATTACATCGATGACACCGAAATTGAAGTGCAGCGCCGGCGCATGGCCGGGTGGCAGATGGGGCTGGATCATCGCGAGTTCATTGGCAGCAACACCCTGGATCTGGGCTTGAGCTATCGACGCGGTACCGGGGCGTTCCATGCCTTGCGCGCACCGGAAGAAGACCTCGACGAGGGGACTTCACGGTCGAAGATCATCAGCGCCAGCGCTCAACTGCAAAGCCCATTCCGTATCGGGACACAGCAATTTCGCTATATCGGCGCCTGGCGTAGCCAATGGAACCGCTCGCCGCTGGTGGCCCAGGATCGCTTCTCCATCGGGGGGCGCTACAGCGTCCGCGGGTTCGATGGCGAACAGATCCTCTCCGCCGAACGGGGCTGGACCTTGCGCAATGACCTGGGCTGGTTTGTCTTCCAGAACAGCCAGGAACTCTATCTCGGCGTCGATTATGGCGAGGTCGGCGGACACTCCGCCCAGTACCTGTCCGGGAATCGACTCGCCGGTGCGGTGGTCGGTATGCGCGGTGGCTACAAGCAGGTGTCCTACGACCTGTTCCTTGGCCAACCACTTATGAAACCCAAGAACTTTGAGACGGCCGATGTGACTGCTGGCTTCAATCTCAGCTGGTCATTTTGACGGAGGCAGATATGCGTTTTGGCAGTCTTGAAATCCTTGCACCCCAACTGTTCGACGAACCCTGGAACGAAGCGAGCGTGCTCGGCTCCGCCGTCTGGCTGTGGATGCACTCGGCGGCCCATCGCGATGCGCCGTTGCATAGCTTGTCGGCGCTGCTGCTGCCGGCGATCAAGCAGCGCCAGTTCATGCTCGCCAGCGAGCAAGGCAGGCCGGTGTTCTATATGGCGTGGATGAACCTCAGTGCCGAGGCCGAACAGCGCTATCTGCACAACCCGCCGGTGTGCATGCCGGAGGCCGACTGGAACAGTGGCGAACGTCTTTGGATCAGCGACTGGGTCGCGCCTTTCGGGCATACCAGGCAGCTATCGAAATTGCTGCACAGCCGTCTCTGGGCGCAACGCTTCGGCCGTCACCTGGGGCATCGGGGCGATGAGCGTGGCTTGAGTATCAAGACTTGGCAGGGCATCGGTGTCCTGCCTGCCGAAGCGCGTGCCTGGTTCGCCACCCACCCGCTGCCTTAGGTCTCACAACCCGCAGCTTTTTATCTTGATATCTGGCGCCTCTACGGATTGGCGCAGCTCAAAAGGAATTGGAACATTAACAAGCATCTGTATCGGATCATTTTCAACAAGGCGCGCGGCCTGTTGATGGTGGTGGCCGAAAATGTGAGCAGTGGCTCGAAATCAGCTGGCGGTCATGTGGCAGGCGCAGCGCCTGGCGTCGGCTGCGTGGTACGACTGACACCCCTGCGTTTTGCCTTGATGGCGGCGCTCGGCCTGATCCTGCTGGACGCCTCGTCGGCCCAGGCGGCGGTGGTCGCCGACCCCGGCGCACCTGCCGCGCAGCAGCCGGGCATCGGGGTGACCGGGAACGGCGTCACCCAGGTCAATATCACCGCGCCCAGCGCGGGCGGTGTGTCGCGCAATACCTATCAACAGTTCGATGTCGATCGGCGTGGTGTGATCCTCAATAACTCGGCGACCAACAGTCAGACCCAGCTTGGCGGTTGGGTGGATGGCAACCCGGCGCTGGGCAGGGGCACGGCGCGGGTGATCCTCAACGAGGTCAACTCGAGCAATCCGAGCCAGCTCAACGGTTATGTCGAAGTGGCCGGCTCCCGGGCTCAGGTGGTGATCGCCAACCCATCCGGGATCAGTTGTGACGGCTGTGGATTCATCAACGCCAATCGCGCGACCCTCACCACCGGCAAGGCGCAGCTCGAGAACGGCGAGTTGCGCGGCTATCAGGTCACCGGCGGCAAGGTCTCCATCAACGGTGCCGGGATGGATACCCGCGACAGCGACTACACCGAAATCATCGCGCGCACCGTCGAGGTCAATGCCGGTATCTGGGCCAAGGACTTGAGTATCCAGGCCGGCAAGACCGCCGCCGACAACAGCACTGCGGCTGTACCCGTGGTCGGCATCGATGTCGCGCAACTGGGCGGCATGTATGCGGGCAAGATCGTCCTGGTGGGCAATGGCGCCGGTGTCGGGGTGCGCAATGCCGGGCAGATCGGCGCCAGTGCCGGCGAGGTGGTGATCCGTGCCGATGGACGTCTGGAAAACAGCGGACAGATCAGCAGCGCCGGTTCGACGCAGGTCGAGACAGGTAGCGGAGTCCAGAACAGTGGCACGCTGTACGCCAAGGGCGATCTGACGCTCAAGACCACGGCCGATATCGACAACAGCGGTATCGTCGCCGCCCAGGGCAATACCCGGGTGACGGCCGTGAACCTGCGCAGCACCAGTGGTTCGACCCTGGCTGCCGGGATCGACAGCAGTGGCAAGCTGGGCCAGACCGGCTCATTGACCCTGGAAGCTTCGGGCCAGCTCAGCGCCAAGGGGCAGAATATCGCCGCTGAAAGCCTGCAGGCTCAGGCGGCGGCCGTCGACCTGAGTGACAGCCAGACCTCCGCCGCCCAACTGACACTCACCAGCGGGCAGGGCGATATCGACGTCAGCCGGGCCCGCGTGTCCGCGAAGGGCACGCTGACCGCCACCGCAGCGAAGGTATTGCGCACCGATGGCGCCACAGTCAGTGCGGCTCAAGTAGGGATCAAGGCCGCTCAGTTGTCCAACGTGAAAGGCGAAATCCTGCAGAGCGGCCTGTCACTCGCGAGCATCGATTTGCAGGGGGCACTGGATAACAGCCAAGGTGTGATCGCCAGCCAGGGCGCACTGAAAATCACTGCCGCCTCGCTGAGCAACTACCAGGGCAGTATCGGTTCGGTGAAGTCGAACCTGACACTGACGGCCACGGACGGTTTGCTGGACAACAGTAACGGTCACCTTCAGGCGCTGCAATCGATCGCGCTGGTCTCGGGCCAGTTGCTCAACACCGCTGGTTTCGTCGGTGCCGGGCAGGCCCTGGACATCACGGCGGGGAGCATCGGCAATGGCGGCGCTGGGCAACTCCAGAGCGGTACCGATGCGACAATCGCGGCAACCAGCCTCGACAATCACGGCGGGCGCATCGAAGCACTGGGTAACCTCAAGTTCACTATCGATGGCAAGCTCGATAACAGCAGCGGCCTGATTCGCACCGGTGCCGATCTGTTGTTGACCGCGGGGCAGATCGACAACGCCGGCACCCAGGGCCTGGATCAAGGCATTGAAGGGCGCACCATCAGCCTCAACGCCGATCAGTTGGGCAACCAGGTCGGCTCGATCATTGCCGATCAGGCCTTGACCGTGACCGGCAGCGGCGTGCTGGACAACCAGTCCGGGAAGATCTCGGCCGGTACCCAGTTTCTGCTGACCGACCGTAACCTGGCGGCTAAAACCCAAAGCGTGAGCAACCAGGGCGGCACCTTGGTCGCGGGGCGCTCGTTGACGCTCAACAGCGCCAGCTATACCGGCAACGGTCGGGCCTTGAGCCTGGGTGATCTGTCCTTCACCCTCAATGGCGATTACCTCAATACCGGCCTGCTGCAGGCCAACGGCAATCTGACCCTGGCCACCACGGGGGGACTGAGTAACCAGGGCAGCTTGCAGGCGGGTAACCTGCTGACGCTGTCGGCCCGGCAAATCGATAACGCAGCCGCCGCTGAGATCAGCGCCTTGCAGGTACAACTGAGTGCCAGCGAGTCGCTGGTCAACCGCGGCCTGATCGACGGCCAGTACACTCGGCTGAGCGCGCCGACCTTGAGCAACCTGGGCACCGGACGAATCTACGGTGACCAGCTGGCGCTGGCGGCGGGCACATTGACCAATACCGTCGAAAACGGTACGGCGGCGGTGATCGCCGCTCGTGTGAGCCTGGATATCGGTGCGCAATACCTGAACAACAGCGAACATGGCCTGATCTTCAGCACCGGTGACATGGCCATCGGCGGGGCGCTGGATAGCGCCTACCATGCGACCGGTCAGGCCCTCGAACTCAATAACGCGAGTGCGACCATCGAGGCCCTCGGTGCCCTGACGTTGAACGCAGCCTCGGTGCGCAACACCAACGAACACTTCTCGACACGTGAAGTCGAGGTCTCGCGCCAGGCGCTGCAACAGTATCAACTGACGGGCTCGGTCAATCGCTACGATCCGAATCAGATTTCGACCTATAACAACGAAGTCGACATTCTGGTGACCCCCGAAGGCAGTAATGACGACTGGAACCGCTACGACCTGACCCGCGTCGTGACCCAAACCCAGATTGCCAGTTCCGATCCCGGGCAGATACTCGCCGGCGCCAATCTGACGATCAACGCCGGCCAGGTCCTCAACGACAAGAGCCGGATCATCGCCGGTGGCGTGTTGCAAACCAACGCCAACAGCCTGACCAACACCGAGGTCGCCGGACAGCAGGTCACCACGGACAGCGGCGCACTCGAACACTTCTATCGCATCCAGCGCAAAGGCCGCGACCGCCAGGGGATCGACTCTACCGCCTACAACCCGGCGCCCAGCGTGCAGGCTATTTCCTTGCAGCCGACGGTCTATGAACAGAACACCGCGCCTCAAGGCAGTGGCCCCCAGGTTGCAAGCCTGAACCTTGGGGCGCTGGGCGCTACCGAGGTGTCCAGCCGCACGATCCAAGCGCCAAGCCTCACGCCGATCAGCGAAGTATTGGCCAACGCCACCAACAATGTCGGTGGCGTAGCTGAGCGTATTCTCACCGGCGGGGTGAACAGCGCCTTGCCGGACAACGCGCTGTTTCGTTCGATGCCCGGCAGCACCTCTCGTTATCTGATCGAAACCGATCCGCGCTTCACCAACTATGGCCAGTGGCTGTCCTCGGACTACATGCTCGGCCGGCTGAACCTGGACCCGGCGGCGACCCAGCAACGCATGGGTGATGGTTTCTATGAGCAGAAATTGATTCGCGAGCAGGTGGCGCAACTGACCGGTCGCCGTTTTGTCGACGGTTATGCCAGTGACGAAGCGCAGTATCGCGGCCTGATCGACAACGCCGTCACCTACGCGAATAACTGGAAGCTGATTCCCGGTGTCGCCCTGACCGCGCAACAAATGGCCCAGTTGACCAGCGATATCGTCTGGCTGGTGGCCAAGGATGTCACCCTGGCCAATGGCGAAGTCCGCAGTGTGCTGGTGCCGCAGGTCTATGTGCGGGTCCGTGACGGCGACATCAACGGCGCGGGCGGCTTGATGGCCGGGCAGCAACTGAACCTGAACGTGACGGGCAATCTGGTCAACAGCGCGAGCTTGTCGGGACGGCAAGTGGTCTCGATCAAGGCGGACACGCTCAATAACCTGGAAGGGCGTATTCAAGGCAGCGCCGTCAGCCTTGACGCGACGCAGGACCTGAACAACCTCGGTGGCCGGATTGCCGCCGACAAGAGCCTGATGGTCAGCGCCGGGCGTGATCTGAATGTGCAGTCCAGCACGCTCACCACCCACAGCGCGCAGGGTAGCCAGACCAATCTTTCGCGGGTCGCCGGCCTGTTCGTTTCCGATCCGGCGGCCAACCTGATGGCCACCGCCGGACGTGATATCAACCTGCAGGGCGCGCAAGTGGTCAATAGCGGCAGCGCGGGCGTCACCAGTCTGTCCGCCGGTCGTGACCTGAACCTGACAACGGTCATCGAGAGCCGCGACCAGAGCAACCACTGGAACGCGGACAACTGGCGCACCGAAGCGAGCCGCAACGAGAGTGGCAGCAGCCTGCAGACCCAGGGTGACCTGGGTCTGCGCGCCGGCAACGACATCAATGCGCGTGCCGCCAGCCTCAGCAGCACCGCCGGTACCGTGATTGCCCAGGCTGTGCGGGACGTCAACCTGACGGCCGGCGAGAACATGCGCAGCGCCGACGAAGCGCACAAGGTCAAAGGCAGCAATGGCTTCCTTTCCAGCAAAACCACGACCACCCGCGACTCCGTCACTGAAACCACCGCCCAGGGCTCGCACCTCGATGCGCAGCAACTGGCGGTCCAGGCTGGACGCAACCTGGTGGTTCAGGGCAGCGAAGTGATCGCGGAGAAAGGTGCGGCTCAGCTTCTGGCGGGTAACGATCTTTCGATTGTCGCCGCTGTCGACAGCACGCAGACGCGCCACGACAAAGACAGCAACAGCCGCAGCCTGGGTGGATTCAAGGCCAGTAAAGTGACCGACAAGGTCAGCGAAAGCCGGACCACGGCGGTCGGCAGCCTGGTCTCCGGCAACAGTGTCGACGTCCGCGCCGGACAGGATGGCCTGGTGCGCGGCTCGTCGCTGGTGAGCACGGCGGACCTCTCGGTGAGCGCGGGGCGTGACCTGCAGATCGATGCGGCGCAAAACACCTTCACCCGCAACGAACTGCACAAGGAAAAGAACCACGACTTCACCGGCGTGCTGACGGGGAACAAGCTGGGCCTCGATGACATGACCGGCAATCAGCACCTGTCCATCAGCAGCCAGAACCATACCGGCCAGTCCTCGGAAACCACCTTGACCGGCAGCACCCTCGGTTCCAGTGCCGGCAATGTGTCGCTCAGCGCCGGTCGTGCGCTTGGCGTGACCGCCAGTGACCTGGTCAGTACCCAGAGCATGAGCCTGACCGGTGCCAACGTGACCATCGCCGCCGGTATGGAAAGCGCGAGTCAGAGCAGCACCGACGAGAGCCGCAGCCTGGCGGTGGGGCGCGTGCTGGGCGGCACGGTGGTTGATAGCTACAACACCATTCGCAGCGCGATACAAGCCGCGAACAGCGCGGACGATCCTCGACTCAAGGCGGTGAAGTGGGCGCAGGCGGCGTTGGCGGGTTACAACCTGGGAGGGGCATCGTCGGATGCCTACGATGGTCGATCGGGCTATTCCAACAAGACGGGCAGTGCTAACAGCAATGGTTCGTTGATCAAGATAGGCACCGAGCTGGCGAGCACCCACACCACCAGCACCAGCGAGTATGACAGCCAGACGGCCAAGCAAAGTTCGCTCACGGCCGGTAAAACCCTGACGATCATCGCCGATGGCAGCGTGCCGGGGACGGCAGGCGATATTCATATCATCGGCAGTGGCATGAAAGCGGCCGATACGCTGTTGCTGGCGAAGAACAACATCACCCTGGAAAGCGCGCAGGACACCGCGAACTGGGCCAACGACAGCAATAACGACAAAACCGCGATCGGTGCCAGTTTCAATATCGGTGAGCAGAATGGTTTCACCCTCGACCTGGGGGCGTCCATCGCCAAGAGCATGGGCACTGGCGGTTCGGTAACCCAGGTCAACAGTACCCTGGATACCGGCTCGCTGGTCCTGCGCAGTGGACAGGACACCACCCTGGCTGGCGCGCAGGTCCGGGCGCAGAGCATCAAGGCGGATATCGGCGGCAATCTCAGTATCACCTCGCGTCAGGACAGCGAGACCCAGAAGAGCGAGCAGGGCAGTGCCGGCTTCGGTGCGAGTATTTGTATTCCACCGTTCTGCTACGGCTCGATGGTGACGGCTTCCGCCAGCTTGGCGGCGGGCAACATGAACAGTAACTACAAGGCCGTGACGGATCAGAGCGGGCTGTTCGCGGGAGCGGGTGGTTACAACATTCATGTGGGTGACAAGACCACGCTGCAAGGCGCGGTGATTGCCAGTGAGGCGTCTGCGGACAAGAACCTGCTCGATACGAATCGGTTGATTGTCAGCGACATCAAGAACACCAGCGATATCAAGAGTCAGTCGGCTGGCATGTCGTTGTCCTACGGCGGCAACTCCGGGTCGACGGTGGGGGGCAGCGTTCCGCTGTCGCTCAGTGACTCGGATCACAGCAAAACTCGCAGTGCTGTCAGCGAAGGCACGATAGTCGTGCGTAGTGCTGAGGGTGCGAATGATCTGGTCGGGCTTAACCGTGATACCGCGAACGCCAATCAAAAGTTGGACAAGCCAGATCAGAAGGCGATGCAGGAGCGCATCGACCTTATTCAAAGCACTGTGCAATTGTCCACCGGCATCGTAAACGCGGTTGCCAAAGCCAAGTCGGATGCCGCGAATAAACTGGCAAAAGAGGCGGAAGAGTCGAAAGGGGTCATGTCGGATGCGCAGCTAGCGGCCACGAATGCAGCTGCGAAGGCGGCTGCGGCAGATGCGGCCAGTTGGAATATTGGTGGCGACAAGCGAATCATGGCCGATATCGCCACGGGCTTGCTCGCTGCGGGGTTGGGCGGTGCGGGCGGGGCGACGGCGGTGGGTATCGTGGCCAATACCACGGCGGCGGATACCTTCAATAAAATCGGCGATTTTGCGGATGCGCAGAAACGCACTGCAAAAGACGACGCGACTAGAGCCGCCTGGGCTGAAGGCGGTGCTGCTCGGGTGCTGTTGCATGCATTGGCAGGCGCAGCGATGGGGCTGTCGAGTGGCAGTGTCGCGAGTGGCGCTTTGGGGGCCGGCACCTCGGCGGCTTTGATGCCGGCTATTGCTGATGCCTTGGGTAAAAGTGGAATCAAAGACAAGGAGCAGAATACTTTGGCTACCTTGATCTCGACGGGATTGGGAGGGGTTGCAGGGAGCGGTGGGGGACTAAGCGGAATAGTTGTTGGTGGAAATAGTGGTTCACGAGTAGATACTAATAACCGACAACTACACCCGGATGAAATAAAATTTGCCTCTGACGATGATCGGGTAAAGCGTTATGCCGAACAGCAGGGCATTTCCGTTGATGAGGCTCGTACTCAGCTTTTACGAACCGCTGCGGCATTGGTAGACCGGGGTTGGAACAGCGTGTTGAGTGTGGGTGAAGGGAATACAGTAGAGGCTGCCAGCTTCCTGCGTTTGGAGCTTTCACAGACACAAAATACGGGGCTTTTCCAGGTGAGCCTGGCGGACTATAACAATGAAAAGCTTGGCCTTAAAGAGCTGTTCAAGGACCGGGATTCAGTAAAGGCACTGGTGGACCATATCGGGCTGGTGGATCCTTATAAGTATCAACATGATCCCCAGTATCAGGCTGAGGTGCTCAACGCGAAGGGCCAAGGCAGCGCGGAAGGATTTGCTGCGGCTATGGAGGGAATGGCTAGCTCTGGTTCCAAAGCTGCGCTTTGGGCGATGAGTGCAGCTAATTGTCCGAGTTGCGCAGGTCAGGACATTTTGGCAGCGTATGATGCCGTTCAGAGCTTGCCTGAGGAGCTTCGACTCAAAGGGTATCTAGATACCTTGCATATCATGCAGGGAGGTGGGGTAGATGTCTTCAGGGGAAATGAAGCTATTGCTACCTCGACCGGTATTGGCATTGGATTGAGCTTGAAAGGTGGTGAAGTTGCGATAGCCGGAACCAAGTTGACTGGTGAGGTGGCCGAGGCTGTTGGGGCGAGGCTGGGCGGGATACTCGACGATACGGCCGAACAAGCGCTAATCAGAAGTGGTGGTATGTATGGTTTAGATGGAAGGCCAATGCTGGATTTGAAGCAGCTGACGAACGAGCAAAAGGGGGTGATGGGGGATTTGTTTGGAGCTGATACGGTTCAGAAAGTGATTCCCGATGGTGAGAAACTGGCACGTATTCCAGGTGTCGGAGAAACTGGGATTGATGATCTGTATAAAGTCAATCGCTCGGGTGTGGATTATGTAATTGTAGAGTATAAATTTGTAGGTGATGACAAGAAATCTGGCAGCTCTGGTCTTGGCAGCACATTGGATGGAAAACAAGGCTCTGAAAACTGGATCACTGGTGGCGATCGTCTCGAACGCTCTGTCGGTCTTGATCAAAGTCGAGACATTTTTGCATCTATCAGTACAAATAGGACTGAAACCTGGGTTGTGAGAACGCGTCCCGATGGCGCCACGGAAATTGAAGTGCTTGATTCGCTTGGTAAAGCGAAGGCAGTGGATACATCTAAGATACTACCATCAATGGTTTTTTCGGGAGGTAAGCCATGATTCGTGCTCCGATAGGGGATTCACAATACTGGAGCGTTCGACACAACAAGGACCTAGAATGGATTGCTAGGGTGAATAAAATAATGAGTGAACCGTCTGCAAATCCGGTTTACGCACCTCAGTTTGCTTTTCAATATGCCAAAGATAATTTACGTTTTATGATCAGTGGTTACTCTCGGGGGGCTGGGGTCGATAGTCTGGCTCAGTATTTTCCAAATTTGCTTGACGCTTGGGAGTTGTCCAATCAGTTATCGGAAAAGATTTGCGCTGAGCAAAATTTAGAGAGTTGCCGAGACTGGATTTTTGACCTGTCTGACCTTAATCATTACAACTGGTGTTTCTGGTTGGTGGGGTTGGCTTTGGTGCTGGAGATTTCGGACGAGCTGTGGCTGCGTTTGGTGAGCTTGGTCGGTGAGGGAGGGCAGGACCAGTTACTTGATCGTATAATTTCTAGCCGTCAGTCAGGGCGAGCTATTGGGTCTGGTCTTTTACATGCTAAACCTTATGCTCGACTACTAAAAGCTATTGACGCTCCGAAGATGGAGCAGGCCGGTTTGCTGTTAGAGTTTGTCGAGCACTGGTATCCGGAATTGAATCGCCGAGGTGAAAATCAACTTTGGTGGTATGTATTTGGTGATTCAAAAAAAAATCCGTTAGAAATGGGGAGTTACTTCGGGCGTTGGTGTTTTGAGGCGGTAGCTGCGGTTAAGGCATTCGGTTTAGATGACACTCAATGCCTAGGCCATGAACAATACCCAGGCGACCTGATGCATCCAAGTGACTCTAGCTCTTGCATATCTCAGGTAGAACCAAAAAAAGGATGGCTATCAAGATTGTTGGGTAAAGTGTAAATGAAAAAAGGAGTGGCTTCTCACTGCTGCTGGTTAGGTGCAAAAGGAAACGGGTGATTTGGTCTGCTCCTGAGATACCCTTGTCTGGCGGCAAGTATTTTTTAATAGTGTACATGGAGTGTTCATGAAAAAAACGTCACTGCTAATGTTGAGCCTGATTCTGATATTGCCTGGGTGTAAATCCAATCTCAGAGACTCTTCCCCCAGTTTGCTCAAGGACGGTATCCAACTGCGCCAGAACAAAGTGACTGTCGATGCGCAGCACGCA